>DATBQC010000510.1:0-1512 GCA_036561065.1 Methylobacter sp.
TCTCAAGGAATTATTCCAGATTGAAGGCGAGCTGGATGATGAATCCGACTTTGAGGACGAGCAGGAAACTGATTAGTCGCCCCTAACAATCGCCAAACAAATCCATCTGCTGAAAACGAGTCTGTTCGGACTTGTTTTCCAGCGACGATAACGTAACACCTAACAAGCGTACGTTGCGCCTGCCAATATCGGTATTTTTCACTAAATCTTCAACAATGACGCCTATGCTCGATGCTGCGCTAATGATCTGCGGCAACGTCCGGCTGCGGGTGATTTGCACAAAATCGTGATATTTTATTTTTACGCTCAGGGTATGGGCAACCAGCTGTTTTTCAGCGACCTTGCTTAACGCCTTGTCCAACAGGCTTTGCAACTGCGCAATGACATCTTGTTTAGCCTTAATATCCTGCTGAAAGGTAACTTCCACGCCCACCGATTTCCTGATCCGGCAGTTGTTAACCGGGCGGTTGTCTATACCCCTGGAAATGCTGTAATAATGCAGCCCGGCCTTGCCGAAATAGTGCTGCAACGTTTCCAGCGGCAGCTCCTTCAAATCCTTGCCGGTCTTGATGCCTAATGAGTGCATTTTTAGCAAAGTGGCCTTGCCTACGCCGTGAAATTTTTCTACCGGCAGCCGTTCTGCAAAGTCTACCCCTTGTTCCGGAGTGATTAAATAAAGCCCATCCGGTTTATTGATGTCCGAGGCGATCTTGGCGAGAAATTTGTTATATGAAACACCTGCCGAAGCGATCAGCCCGGTCTCCTGCTTAATCGAAGCTTTAATGGCTTTAGCGATTAATGTGGCGGAGCCTTGATGCAAGCTGGCATTGCTGACATCCAGATAGGCTTCATCCAGCGACAGCGGTTCAAAAAGATCGGTATAGTCAGCGAATATTTTCCGAATGGCCGTTGATGCTTGTTGATAAGCGTTGAAGCGGGGTTTTACAAAAATGGCCTGGGGGCATAAGCGGTAAGCATGCGCTGAAGACATCGCGGAATGGATACCGTATTGTCTAGCCTCATAGCTACAGGTTGCTACAACGCCGCGCGAGTCGGGAGCGCCGCCGACGATAACCGGCTTGTTGCGGTATTGCGGAAAATCGCGCTGCTCCACGGCCGCAAAAAATGCATCCATATCAATATGAATGATTTTGCGGGTGGAGTTCATCGTGCGTTATTTTGCGGAATTTTTCGCTTCCGGCAGTTGCAGTTCCGTAGTCGATTTCCAATCGGAGAAAGGAAACGGCATGGTTTCGGTATTGAAGGTCAGGAACAGCAAAATCTGGCAGGTATAAATGGAAAGACTGCGGCCGAAACTAAGAATATTGGCATTAGCCTTGCCAGTTAACAGCGTTGATGCGACCTGCAAGAGTATAACTGCCCAAAGCAGCATTCTGACCAGTCCACCGACAGCCGCAAAAATCAGCATAAAGAAAATTCTTTTCCAGGAGCTAAGCTGGGTCAAGTTGTAATTGATTTGTTCATCCATCGTCATTAACCTCGGTTCATAAT
>DATBQC010000511.1:0-9456 GCA_036561065.1 Methylobacter sp.
TCACCACATGGGATACGGACCGAGGCTCCGCGGAGATTCGTCTGGAAGAACCAGATCAATTCAAGTTCGGACCCAGTATTCTGGTCCTTCAGATTATGAATGATTGATCAGGTAGCACCAAACACATAATAATCGACCTGACCGATCTGACCAGATTGAGCAGCCACGGTCTCTACAACAACTGCAGTAAGAGGGGATCCGCCAGCAACAACAGGGTTGAACATCATGAAGAAGCCATTCGGTGGTATTTGGTATAAAACAGCAGGAGATGTAGGAATCCCGTTAATCCTAACACCAAGGTCCTGATTACCACGATTTTTGATTAATACTGCATCGGCAACATTCACACCACCAAAAGGAACAGTGAACACAGTATGGGAGCTGGTGCCGATGGGAATGTCAAGAGTTCCAACATTTTGCGGAGTATATATTTCTGAACCATTAAATGATATTGTTACTGCGGAACCTCCGAGAGGAGGCGTGAAAGAAAGAGATGCTGCTAAAGAGGCGGTAGTCATGTTCAGCTCCCGAAGACGTAGTAGTTAACAGAACCAGCCCCAACTTGAGTAGCAGTAGTCACTACGCTCGCCGAAAGAAGCGGAGTAGGAGTGCCTCCAGAAACTGCAGTAGGATGACCAATCATAATCATCCCACCTGGCGAGACACGAGTCAAACCAGGATTACCATTTATTTTCAAAAGCATATCCTGGCTGTTCGTATTTTTAAAAACAAACATAAGAGCATCTGTATCGACCGACCCGAAAGGGAGGACGAATTCAGTACCGGATGCAGTCGCGTCCGGAATATCTAAAGTTCCGCCTTCTTGCGATACGTAATTCGACGTAACAGCTAAGACAGCGTTAGAAGCTACGGTAGAACCCGGGGGAGTATGCGACAGAGTTAGATTGAGTGTGGCCTGCTGGGTCATCATCCAGCGGATGCGATAGAGGGGCTATCGCTTATTGGCGGCAGCACGAAGGGCAGTAGAACTCATATCTGAATACTCGGGAGGAGTTTCAATGCGTTCACAAAGACCACTCGGAAGCGGTCGAACAATATCGTCAAGAGTTACAAGCTTCCCATCATATACACGATCTGCGACCAGGAATTTTGTTCCCAGAGAAGCAAATTTATATAACATTGGTTCGATAGGAATACCCCATTTTGGATCAAGCATACGTACAAAAGCATCGGCACCGATAACAATTCGGCAACCAGGATATTTCTGAGCCTTATCCAGATAAAAAGGATCTTTAGAAGAGAAAATAATATCTTCATCCTCAAGCATTTTTGCGCGCTGGAGGATATTCATCGGAGAAAGAGCCGCTTTATGTGGAGGGTTCGTGCAAACATGGAAAATAGCCCGATGTTTATGAGCAAGCCAAAGATGCCCCGGATGGGGTGGATTAAAAGCACCAGGCAGTATGGTCAAATCTCCAAGTGGAAGACCTGATAGGCGCTTTCCTCTTGAAAAGAAAGGGAATTCTTCTATCAAATTTTGGCATATATCAATGCAATTACTCGCTTTGATATTCAAAACACGATCCGACACGCTATACTGATATTGAGATGTTCCATCAATAGCAGACAATAACATATTCAAACTATAAATATCAGCAATCAATCCATCTGATTCTCTTGCATCTCGACCTGCACCTTTCTTAAGAGTTAAATTAGATATACGACAATAATTATCAGTCATTATAGCAACATAAATACGGTGGTCTCCCATATGTTCTTCAAGAGAGGCGACAGAACCAGAAATAGCCAAGCCAATTGTTGGGAGCGATTCCGAAGTCCAAGCTCTCCGATAAGCTTCCATCGCCATAGCAACAGTTGTTTCTTCTGAACAATAACGACCTCCTGGAGAATATCCGAGATACCTATCTAGAGCTCGTCGAGAATAAGGGAAATCAGCGGAATGTAAGACTTTGGAAATTCCTGGTACATCCCAAAGAATGCGCTGAAGACCTGCACCAACTCCAGTAGCAACAATGGAGATGGATCGATCCTTATTGAGAAGTTCAGAAATTGATTCGTGAGAAAGCCTGAATGCATCCATAATATATAAACCTACGTAGACAAACACAAAGCTTCCGGTCGTGATCGTCCGGACGATCACGACCGGAAGCTTTTCAAGTAACGAGCGAGAGGAATGATTTCTGCGATTCGGCGACCACGTCGTCCCAAGTGACTTCGCGCGTGAGCTTCCCATTCCGGCAAACTTCACGCATAATATCATCATTACGAGGACCACGAACAGAACGAATAGGTTGACCAAACCCATCTATGATAGTGGCGATATGGCCTGCCATCGAGCGCTTTCCGATGTCGGTAACTGGATCCTTGAAGAGATCCACCCAGTCGCCATTGATGAAAGCACTCGAAGCAGCATATTTATATTTCGAAGTATCGCGGTTGACCATTTGAAGGAGTCCACCGCCCATCCCAAATGCTAAATTCGAAGCTGAATAACCGCGGGACATGATGGCGTGCAAGATCTCGGGTAGGGAATCAATATTGATACCATCACCTTGGATTATGCGATAGAAATTGGGGAGCACCTTATATCCCTTGAGATTCTTTTGCATGCCAAGCTTGCGCTCGAAAATAGCAAGAATCTTTAGGAGAACGTCGATGGGTTCGCCGGAGTCTGGGCGGACAACGAGAACACCTCCCGAAGACCTCACATAATCGACCATGTCGGGATCGCACCAGCAATTTTCAACGGAGTTGAAGACATTGTAAGTGTCCGACACACAGGCCGCCATTTTAGGAACGCCCGGAGGCGAATTGCGCTCGTGGAGGAACTTCCTCACAAGTTCACGGTTGCCTTCAAACTCACGACCCTTACCCCAAGCGCAGCGGTTGCTGTGCTCCGCGGCAGGAATAGAGAATCCAGGCATCCCGCTCTTGCAACCATAATAGTGCAAAATCTGGCGAAGAGCTTCGACGGTGTCAGTCCCGAGGAAATTCGCGAGATGAGCAGCACCGCCAATTCGTGCCGATTCTTCCGAAGAAGCGCCCCGCGAACCGAAGTCATGCAACTTGAAGGGAAGCTCACCAAGTGGGTCATCCGACGACTTCTGAAGAGCCTCGAAGATGTGCTTCTTGCAATGGAAAGAAAGAGTTCCAACGGAGTTAGGATACCACTGACGGACAATGGAAGTCTCGACATGTGCTGGAAGCCAATGGAGTCTTGGATCAGGCTCTGTGAGCTGCACATCGAACATTGCAGTTCCAGTCGGGACGACCATTCCTTCTGGGATAGCCCGAAGAGTGACAGGAGCAAAACCATCATAATCCTTGAGAATGGCGTCCCAACCTTCACGGTAGAAGGGCTCACCATGTGGACCCATCAAGCGCTCGCATTCATCTACCTTCTTCTTAGTAATCTTGTTACAAAGACGCTTCTTGAGGAAAGCCTGAAGTTCAACGAATTGGACGTGAGAAAAGGCGCCGCCACGCGAGAGGAAGTGAGAATAAAGGGACGCAGTTCCTTCCGGGAAGAGATAAGGGTGGCTGTATTTATAAGAGTCGGCGTCGGTGACAAGATTATCTTCGAGAGGTGGGTAGAAGACACCTTCCGGAAGCATGTCTTGCTCCGTAGCTTCAACAAAGTTGCCATTTAAATCCTTGACATATAATTGTGTCATTTTTCAATTCCTTTTCAAATGGTGAAGTTGTAGCCGAGACGAGTCAGGCGCTCATATTCAGAAGCGTTGAATGAATAGAGCTGGGCTGGTGGATTGCTGTCAGTTTTATTGCCAGTGCGAGTCAAGAGTCCTGTAGAAAGGACTTTCTTAGAGAAATTCCGTTTGTCGAGTTCTCGCCCGAGAAGAGTCTCGTACAACGCCAGCAACTGAGCAAGGGTGAACTCTTGGGGAAGAAGTTCAAATCCAATAGGGGCATAGCGGACTTTTGAAAATAATCGACGAATAGCGGTGTCTATGATTTCCCGATGGTCGAAAGCAAGTTTCGGTAGTCCGTTGATCGGGAACCATTTGGCTGCCCTGGCATCACTGCCAGCTTTTACTTCATGATCATCAGGGCGAACAAGGGCCATATAGGCCACGGTAATGACGCGACCACGAGGATCACGATTCATATTTCCAAATGTGTAAAGTTGTTCCAGATAGGAAAGACGAATTCCTGTCTCCTCTCGAAGCTCCCTAGCGACAGCCTCGTCTAAATTCTCCGTCATTTGGAGATATCCACCGGGTAGAGCCCAATCTCCCTTAAATGGAGAACCAGCTCTCTGTGCAAGAAGAATGTTCATTCCAGCGGCACTGACTCCGAACACAACCGCATCGACAGTGACAGAAGGGCGAGCGAATTCGTAGCTAAACCGTTTTGACTTTTTAGAAGTGCTCATAGCTTCTATCTTACAATTAACAGTGTTTTACTGTACTTTATGTACTTAATTACACTAATTAAAGGTCTAAAATGCGATCAGATTATTTAGATATACACGGTTTGATTAATCAAATTATTGAGAGCCATGGAATGGAAGGACTCGATGAGTTGCAAAAAGAATATCCTTCTTCTTATATTTTCTGGCGGGAAGAATATGATGGATTAATCATATTTTGGTTTGAGCAAGGAATATTAGTGCCGCTATTACTGATGATGGCGGCAAAATATGTTGAGATATGTATCGGGCAGTATGGAATAATTAAAAATTTGATCGGGAAGGAACCAATATCAGATAAAAAAGTCCCACTAAGAGTGTTGACATCGAGAGTAATGCTAAGCTAATCAGAAACTAAAAAAGTCTGGATGTCCTTAATACCAGCCTTTTTGGCCTTCCCAATACAGTCATATGTACCAGTGCTGTCAGGGCCAGGAAAAGCTAAGCAGACGCACTCGCAACAAGCCCAGCGGGCCTCCGAAGCAGCATCTAAAGTCATCCTTCTATTACGTTTCGGACCAGCTATTTTAGGGCCAAATTTAATCCAGTCTGCCGGATAATCTCTAACTATCCATCCGATGGCTCTCGCAAAGTCGTTTGCAAATTTATCGACTCCTGTCGGGCATGCTCCATGATACAAAACCACACGTTTACCAACGTATGTGGAGAGAATATCGGTTACTTGGATAGGAATACGAAGACGACGAGACCCGGTGATAACGAGAATTATTTCTGGACTGATGTCGATCGTCACTTGTTTTTATTAGGTACTGTTAGACACCATGGAAATCAGAGACTTCTCATTCAAAGGAATGCCATATAAGATTGTGGCAACAAATAACGGGCCGCAAGATCCAAGTTGGTTTACATTTGTAGATGAATCAACAGTAAGGGATAGAGACTGGCAGGTAAAGCCGGATGATGTTGTTCTAGATATAGGATCTGGATATGGATCATATGCTTTAACAGCTTTAGCCATAGGCGCCGCCTTAATTCATTGTTGGAATCCAAATCAGGAAGAAAATGATCTATTGGCAAAATCGGCAGAAGTGAATGGATGGTCGGATAAGATCATCATTCATGCAGAAGGAGTTTATTCAAAAACCGGTTGGTTGCAAGATATGGATCAGAAATTTTCTACTGAACCGGCAGATGGATATTTCAAAGTCACCGCTTTGGATGATTATGAACTCGGGCTGACGAAATTGGACTGGGTTAAACTTGACGTCGAGGGCGCAGAAGCCAACGTCTTATCCGGGGCGGAAAAAACACTGATGAAATATAAACCGAAGGTCCAGGTCGAAAATCATCAGTTTAAAGATTCCACAATTGAAGGACAGGTTCAAAATTATATGAAATCGTTAGGATATAAACATGTGAGCACGTTTCCATACCATGGAGTGTCTCATTCTGTCTACGAACCGTAATTTAATGAATTCAGGAATTAGATCTTTATCTGGATGTCTCGCATCTCAGCCTTGCATTCAATCTTGAACGCGCCAGCATCGATAGTCATGCTGTTCTCATCGAGGCTATTGAATTCTTTGAACCAAATCTGACCAACAACGAGACAAAATGTGGTCTGAGCGATCTCATAGATCAAGCGACGAGTATCGGCAATAGCGGCATTCTTTTGGCCATCCAACCAAACTTCAAGCACAGCTTCTTTCCGCGCGGCTTTCTTGTAAATATCTGAAGCGAGAAAATTCTCGACGTCATCAAAAACCGGCTTCATGAGCTGGGCGGGGCCATTCAGCTTGCCCTTAGCGATTGCATCCCGGAGCTCCTTCATGCTCGGGAGTTTGGAGAAGCCCTTCAGGGATACTTTGAGTTCCTTCCCAATATAATAATCTTTGGCCTCGGCCTGGACGGTCTTCGGGGAGAAGCCGGAATAATCAGTGAAGCCCTGCTCAACAAGCCAAGCGGCAACCTCCGGACCATAAGTCTCCGCCAGTCCTTCAACCTTCCGCTTCGGCAAGAGCTCATCCGCGTATGACTTATAGACCTTCTGCTTCGCCTGAGTTACTAGCAATTCATATTGAATCTCGAAGAAAGACTTTGCCGATATAGAATTCACCATCTTCCGATTGATGACAGGAAGAGCCTTCAAATTGAGCAAAAGCGCATCCGGTATATTGCCACCTGAAAGACCGGCAGCACTTTCGAGTGCATTCTGAGGGAGCAACGGACATAGCTTCTTCCAAGTCCCATCTGTCACCTTCACAGGGAGCTTGTCGACGTTGACGAGACCGTCCTTGATAATTGCGTAGTTGCGATAAACGAACGTCGCAACCTCCGTAACTTTCCCTTTCAGGGAATCAGGGAGACGAGGAGTGACATCGACCTTGCCGGATTTACGAACGAGCACAGAGACATTCGGGCGATCTTCGTTGAAAGTCAAGTTAGAAATAGGGTATCCATCGGGAGTCGGATCGGGAATAAACTTCAAACCGGGTCCCTTGGAAGCTGAGATAGCCTTGATCTGATCGGAGATCTCGGTGAGTTTCTTCGGGTCTTTCTCGGAAGCCATCTTCATGGCTAGTTCTTGTACTTCAGTGAGTTCCTCAGTTGTAAGGACCGACGTAGCGTCCACGCGACCACGACCGATGCGAGAATACTTGAAATCCGGAGAATCAAGAAGCAATCTGTTTCCATCATCTTCTGCAAGAATCTTCAGGAGGTCGAGCACAGTAAAGGCATCATCCTGAGGAACCTTATTGGGATCCCAACCAGAAAGATAACGGAGTTTCGGATCAAATGCTGCAAGGCGCGTGGAATCCATAAAATCCGAATACTTCTGCTTGCCGAAGCAACCGCCGAAGGATTCGATGAATCGAACATCACCCAAGGCCTTCAGAAGCGGCCATAGGATGTCTGGCTTCATGCGCACGCTGAAAAGCGAAGAAGCAGCGTAAACCGCGTTAAGGACATCATGGCCGCCGGATCCTCCAGAAGCCTTCTCCGATATTTGCTGAATATTCCCTCCGCGGTTTCCAACGAGGGACGGGGAGAGATAATAAAATTCTTTCAGAGATTCTGGAATTTGAACTTTGCCACTTTCAATGGAAAAAGTAGTGAGATCGCCATCAATAAGAGCGAAAGCGAAATTGCAGACAGGATCGCCAGAAACAAATTGTTCCACCCGCGGTGCGCCAGTCAATTTGCGCTGAATGGCAGCTTCAAAAATCGGGGAGTACTTGTCGAAACCTTCAGAGAAGATAAGGATACCACCAGCCTTCTCAGCCATTGACGACAGCAATGGCCGATCAGCGTAGTAACCATATTCCACAAAGGTGGCCGCAGCAAGGCTTCCCGCTGCCTTTTCGACTGCTTTGATGATGGAGGGGCGATCCCATTGGTTGTCACAACCGTCAGACATGAAGAAGAGCGAGAAAACGCCCTTGTTTTTCTTTGCGATACGGCCAATCAGATTTGGAACTTCTTCGAGCGGCTCCTTAAATCCTGTAAGCCCAACAGGACGGAGCCAACGGTCGATAGCCGCATTGACGTCATTCAAGTCAGTCAGAGTAGCAACAGGTTCCGCCTCGAGAAGGACGCCGAATTCACTTCGACCGCTAAACCAAATGATGCTAACAGTATCACCATCCTTCAGGAGCTTCGGCAGCTTCCGCTTGAGTTGTTCTCGAATCTGCGGAAGGTCCCCGGACATGCTGCCCGAACAATCGATGACAAGAATATGGTTCGTCTGTACGTCGATAGGTTTCGCAGGGGCCTTGACGTCACGCTCCTGCAGAACGAGATATAGGGAATCAGAAACCTTGTAAGAAGTCGCTTGGGCCATTGCTGGAGTTTACACTCCATTAATTCAAATTTCCGATCCTGGATCAGGCCCTAGGCGTTCACCGCGGTATACCGTCAATAACTCCAATTTATATTTAAGAATGGCTTCGTGTTCTGATTTATCACGCTTCGTCTCGTAAGGAAAAATGTCTTCAGACCAATATCTTCCACAGATAAGTCCAGATAGCCCATTCGGAAAATTATATCTAATTGGAATAAGAATATGATTACAGTCAGAGCAAACATGGTGCTTTGCTCTCATGTAGACAATCGTACACGTTTCGGATTACAGCGATGATAACTTGAATATCGATGAGTCATCCACGCAAAATCATGACTAACTGACCCAGAATAACAATTCGGGCGCAGCTGAATATTGTCTTTAGGGCGAATAGAAGAAATATAACTGCGCATGGAAGCTCGATGCATTTCTGATTTGGATAAAGAATGAGGAAATTTATTTAATTCAATTGTTGGGAGAATGATAGTTGGCCAGTTATCGTAAGGAGAATAGGAAATGATATCAATCTGATTAGAAATATTTGAAGAGACGTTCCAGAAGAATAATGATGAATAATTCACCACGGAATCATTAATAATGACTGTTGTTGGTCGATTATTCATAATGGAATATTCTGAATATAACCATTAATAATATTTCCGTGCCATTTACATCCTGCCCCTGGTAAATTCACGGAGGGTGACAATGTCAAATTAGTATAATCGGAACCAGACGGGATCCAACGCCCAGGTCGAGGAAATTCTGAATCTGGAACTCCTCTATCTCGGAACCAACATAAAATGATATGAGTGCCAATTGGACCGCCGTTAGTCTCGAAACAGCGAGGGCAAAGGAAATGAATTCCTGCTGCTTCTCCTAGCGAGTCAACATATCGCCAATAACTCTCTTTAGTCCACTTAATGAACTGAGGCTCGAGATCAATAAGCCGCACAAATATGGTCCTTAATAGAAAGGCGTGCGATTCTTATCGAGATTTCGCGATCGACATCCGGGGGATAAATTCAAGAACTCCAGCAAGCCGAGACAACTCAGCCAATGCTTGCTCGGTGAGAGCGCGCGAAACTTTGAGAAAGTAAGGATGCTCAAGCCACGTCGCGAATGGAGTATTGCCGCGAGTCTTATTGCACTTTCGGCAGGCGGAGACTAAATTCTCCTCAATAGTCGGGCCGAGTTCCTCCCAAAGGACGAGATGATCAACCGTCAACGGAACGTTATCCGCAGC
>DATBQC010000512.1:0-7261 GCA_036561065.1 Methylobacter sp.
TGTCGTGAACTTCGCAGTTTCAGTGCGTTGCCGATTATCATGATAACTGCGCGCGTTGAAGAAATAGATCGCTTGCTTGGCCTTGAACTGGGCGCCGACGATTACATCTGTAAACCATTCAGTCCGCGTGAAATGGTCGCACGGGTTAAATCTGTGCTGCGTCGGCTGCACGCGCAAACAATCAATACTCTTAGCAGTACAGTGCAACTGAAACTGGATCCTCATAGTTTTCGAGTGCTGGCCGGGGAGCAAGAAGTGGAATTAACCACTGTCGAATTTCAGCTGTTGCAGGCTTTGTACCAACAACCCGGTCGTATTTTTTCCCGTTCGAAATTAATGGATCTGATTTACCTGGATCAACGTATCGTCTCTGACCGAACCATCGACAGTCATATTAAAAAACTGAGAAAAAAACTGACCGATTTATTGCCGGGCCAGGAGCTGATTCACTCAGTTTACGGAGCCGGCTATCGTTACGATCCTCAGAACAGAGGGGATTAAGAGTTACACAATTTTTGCACATTTTCTTCAAATTGCTTGCTCTTTCTATCGTTAAAGTAAGCATCAAGAACAGAATGCCTCACTATCATGCAGTCCACAATTCAAACATGAACAGGAAAATGCTCTGGTCTCCGCTTGCTAATCGTTAACAAGCCGGTGGCTGATAGTGACATGGATAAACGATGAAACAAAAGGAAGCCACCAATGACTACTAACCAAGAAATACAAGAAATACTGTCGGCAATTAACAGGATAGAGGAATCAAGAACGGGGGGATGGATTCATCATAGCAAACTTAATATCAGTACCAAGATATTGATAGAGCTTATTGATGCAAAATTCATTGAACCAGGAGGCATGTACTCAAGATTGACACAGTATGCTAAAGCTACATTAGCAGCACACGAGGTATGAGGAGCAGCGGAAATAAAAGTTATTTTTCAGCCTATGTGCATTGGCGACAATGCTCCGCTTTGCCTGGATTCTTTAAAGTCGAATTATAAAAAAGGTCGAGTTTAAAAGATAACGACATGGTTTTCCGTCAAAGTACCCGGCCGATTTTAGAGGGCTCAACGGAGATGGTCCAAAATACTGTGGTTGGCTGGACGTATAGATAGAGTCTGCCGCACATCGGCTTTGCGCGGCCCCTTAGAGCCGCGCAAAGAAAAAGTAAGCCTTCATTGATAATAAAAATCGATTTGATTAATGAGGCGTTGCAATGCAGTGTCAAGCCGATATGAAGCTCGCTTTATTTCACAGCCAACGCGGTTAATTTGTTTTGTATGTTTGTAGGGAATGGTTATGCTGTTGACTATTTCTAAGCAGGCAAGGTGTGCGCTTTTATCGGGCATGATGATATTGCAGTCTGTATGCAGTCCGCCAATAGACGCAAAACTATGATCGCCAGATTGAATAATATAGGATAGGCCGTCAACGCTAACGTCTGCTACGTTGTAGCACTCGGCTTGATTTTTAAATTGTATTTGAACGGGGATATTGATGGGGACTTTGACCCGGCGGGCGTCTCTTCGTTGCACCCATTCCATACTTTGGGGAAGATGCGCCTTTAAATTGAATGCGGCATCTATATTCATGCCGACGGTATTGCCTAATATAAAGCTAACGGCTATGCCTTCGAAAGAGGCCGAGACTACCAAGGTGTTTTGTGTGAGTAGATCTTTGTTAAATCGTTCATTTTGGAATCCGCCCAGAAAAATATGACCGTCTTCAATGCAGGTGATCGTTGTTAAGAGTGTACTTGTAGCAAATTTACCAGGAACTTTAATGGTCAATATCACATTTTTACTGAGCAGGAGGTTTAGTTTTTTCCTGATCTCTTCCTGACTGGCAAGGGTGTAGTTGTTACACAGGCTGCCCATAGTTGCCGACTCAGGAGTGCGTTTGTGCTGGGGTGCGGCGTGATTTAATTGATATGCTAACATTGTGATCTCCGTCATGTACCTGATAAAGTTTACTTAGACATCACTATGCAATGATTCTGCCACAATTAAATTTAATATTAATTTCATCTTCTTATTTGTTTTTAAGTTTGTTTTTTGCGGTATAAAAGGCTCATTCCGGCAGTTTCTTGCCGCTATGCAATTAGAATTTGTTTAGGGATTGATGTTGACGTTGAACTGTTTCATGCCACTACGAATTACTGTCCAACCATGATTGCACGCATTGTTTTCGCAAGCTGGCTGCTGTCATGTCCATTTACCGCTTCTTGGGCGCAGGACGGTATACTGGACGATCCTTTTGGTACGACTGGGCACGTGAGCCAAAGTCCAGGAAAAAAACACCTGGCGCTTGAAGATCCCTGCCGCCTGAGCAAAGACACCGGTCATGCCTGGACGCTGGTGGATGTGATCGACCAAGCATTATGCAGCAACCCGCAAACCCGCCAAGCCTGGGCTAATGCACGTTTCCAGGCGGGGCAGGTTGGTATCGCTCAATCTGCTTATTTGCCGACTGTGACATTAAATACCTCGGTCTCGCGCAGCATGAACTCTGCCAGCAGCAGTCTACAGGTAACCAGTATCAGCAGCACTGGAGGCAGTTCGCAACCCATCAATCGTTTCACCCCGGTCGTCAGCCTGAATTACCTTCTCTATAACTTCGGCGGCCGCGAAGCGCAGCTTGAAAGCGCCGAAAAAACTTTGGAAGCTTCGAATTGGACTCATGACGCAACGCTGCAAACGGTGATGTTCGCAGCGATTCAGGCGTATTATCAGGTTTTTGCGACTCAATCAGCCGCAGAAGCGGCACTGATCTCGGAGAAAGCCAGCAATGAAGCGTTGAGTGCGGCTCAAAAGCGCTATGAAGTCGGCGCGGCGGCTTTGGCCGATGCGCTACAGGCGCAGACGGCATTCGCTCAGGCCAAGCTTAATCGTCAAAAGACCGAGGGCGATGCCAAGGTCGCCACCGGAACCTTGGCCAACGCGATGGGACTCGAAGCCGACTACCGCTTGAATATCGCTACGCCATCGTTGCCCAAACCGGATGCCGGGCAGGAAACGATGGTGCATCATCTGATCGAACAGGCGAAGACCCTGCGTCCCGATTTGGCCGCCGCCGAAGCGACGGTTAAAGCAGCCGAAGCGAATGTTAAAGCCGCCGAAGCCGGTCATCTGCCGAGCATTTCCTTAATCAGCAATTACGGTTACAGCCATACCAGCTTGCCCAGCGACACCCAAAGCTGGACGGTGGGCATGCAGGTCAGTGTGCCGTTGTTCACCGGCTTCAATACGACTTACCAAATCCGAAGCGCCGAAGAGCAACTTGAAGTTAAGCGCTCCAATTACGATCAGCTCGAGCAATCGGTGAGCCTGGATGTCTGGCGAGCCTATCAGCTTTTAAACACCGCTCACGAGAGTTTCAAAAGCAGCGAAGACTTGGTGGCGAGCGCTGTTCAATCCGAAAGGGTGGCGCTGGGGCGCTACAAAGCGGGAGCCGGTAATATTATCGATCTTTTGAATGCCCAATCCAATCACGCCAATGCCAGGCTGCAATTGATCCAAGCCCAATATACATGGCTGACACAAAAAGCCCAGTTAGCCCAGGCATTGGGGCGTTTGGATTTTTCTTCTATTCCGTCAAGGTAACAATTTTATGGCACGTTTTCGGTATACATTAATCGCTGTTTTCAGCCTGATAGCAATTCCTGCGGGTATTTATGGATTCAATTTTTGGCGTGCCTCGGAAGAAGCCCCACATTACCGGACGGAAAAGATAGCCAAGGGCAATATCGTCAAGTCTATCTCCGCCAACGGCACGTTGAACCCGGTGGTTCTGGTCAACGTGGGTACGCAGATTTCAGGTGTGGTCAACAAGCTCAATGTCGATTTTAATGACCGGGTACACAAAGACCAAGTGCTGGCGGAAATCGATCCCTCTCTGATAAATGCCCAGCTTGAACAAAGTCAGGCAAATCTTGCCAATGCCCAGGCTTCGCTCAGACTAGCTCAGGCCAATGCAACAAGGTCTAAGGAACTGTATGCCCAGGATTATGTGGCCAGATCGGATCTCGATCAGTCCGTCCAGGCGCTGGAAGCCGCCAAGTCGCAAGTGGCTTCGGCTATCGGCCAGCTTAAACGCGATAAAGCCAACAAAGGCTATACCATCATCACATCCCCGGTTTCCGGGGTCGTGGTGTCGCGCAATGTCGACATAGGGCAAACCGTTGCCGCCAGCTTTCAAACGCCGACCTTGTTCACCATCGCCCAGGATCTGCAACACATGCAGATCGACACCTCGGTTGCCGAAGCCGATGTCGGCGGCATTCGGGTCGATCAGACGGTGAACTTCACCGTGGATGCTTATCCGGACCGGATTTTCCAGGGAAAAGTTTTCCGCATCAGGCTGGATTCCAAAGTGTTGCAGAATGTGGTCACCTATGATGTGGTCATCAATGTGAATAACCCTGAAGAAATTCTGTTGCCGGGCATGACCGCCTTCGTCAGCATCATTTTTGACGAAAGAAACGACGTCTTAAAACTGCCATTGGCGGCGCTCAAGTTCCGTCCTGCCGGAGGTGTCGCCAAGCCCGGCAAGAATGTCTATCGCCTGGAAAACAATAAAGCGGTCGCAGTACCCGCGCAGATCGGTATCGCCGACGGCAAGTATGCGGAATTAACCGGCGGTGGCTTAAAAGAAGGCGATGAGGTGATTTTAGAGGACCAGAGCGAGCGCAAGTCTGAAAATAAGGGACAGGGTCAAGGGCAAAGCAATTTCAGGGTCAGGGCATTTTGATGGAATGCCCTTTGATCTGCGTCAGCGGCCTGTCTAAATATTACTTGGAAAACATGCCGGTGCTGAAAGATGTGAGTTTCAATATCGAAAGCGGCGAGTTCGTCGCGATTATGGGGCATTCCGGCTCAGGAAAATCGACATTGATGAATATACTCGGCTGTCTGGATACCGCAACAGGCGGCCATTATTATTTGGAAGGCCGGGACACCGCCACTTTAAACCCGGACCAACTGGCTTTATTGCGAAATCGCCTGATCGGGTTCGTTTTTCAAGGGTTCAATTTGTTGCCGAGAAGCTCGATTTTGGACAATATTAGTTTGCCGCTGCTTTATGCCGGAAAGAGCAAGGCGGAGCGGCGCGAAAAAGCGTCTATCATGCTGGATCGTGTCGGCTTGGCTCAATTCGGCGAGCGCAGGCCGAATCAATTGTCGGGCGGTCAACAGCAGCGTGTAGCCATCGCCAGGGCATTGGTCACCGACCCCAAACTAATCCTGGCGGATGAGCCGACCGGCAACCTCGATACCCAAACCGGTGATGAAATCATGAAAATCTTTCAAACCCTCAATGAAGACCAGAATATTACGATCATTCTGGTCACTCACGAAGCCGACATTGCCGCCCACGCCAAGCGGCTGATCCGGGTGGTCGATGGTCGAATTGCAGTCGATCAAACGTCATGATTATCGGCGCGTTACTGGGAGAAGGTTGGGAGGCAATGCGCGCCAATCGAATGCGCTCTTTGTTAACCATGCTGGGTATGGTGTTCGGGGTGGGAGCGGTGATCATGATGCTGGCGATCGGCCAAGGGGCGCAATTGATGGTCAACGAATCAATCGCCTCGATGGGCAGCAACCTGTTCATCGTACTGTCGGGGTCAACTTCGTCCGGAGGCTTGCGGCAGGGTTCCGGGACTGTGCCGACGCTGACCTTGGCCGACGCCCAGGCCATCAGCGAATTACCTGAAATCGCCTCAGTCGCGCCGACCCTCCCCAATAACGCGCAACTTATTTACGCTTCAAACAACTGGAGCACCCAGGTATCAGGAACCACGCCAGCCTACCTCGATGTTCGGGAATGGCCGGTCATTTCGGGGGAGGCTTTCAGCGAAAGCGATGTGCGCTCGGCAACTCGGGTGCTGCTAATGGGGCAAACGGTGGCTCGTAATTTGTTCGGCGATGAAAATCCTGTCGGCAAAATGGTCAGGGTAAAAAACAGTCCTTTCCTGGTGCTGGGTATCTTGTCGTCGAAAGGCCAAAGCCTGGATGGAAGGGACCAAGACGATACCGTGTTTGTCCCTATTACCACAGCCCAGCGCCAACTGTTCGGCAATCAATTCCCCGGTATGGTGCGCTTTGTTATGGTGAAGGCCAAATCGGCCGAGGTCATGGACAAAGCCGAGCGCAGCATGAACGAATTGCTTAAGGTTAGGCACAGGATTCACCCCGGACAAGAGGACGATTTTTCGGTCCGCAATCTCACCGCAGTAGCGCAAGCCGCTGCCGGCACCACTAAGGCAATGTCGACGATGCTCGGTGCCATCGCATCGGTGTCGCTGCTGGTAGGCGGCATCGGCATCATGAATATCATGCTGGTTTCGGTCACCGAAAGAACGCGGGAAATCGGTATTCGTATGGCGATAGGCGCAAGAAGACGCGATATTTTGCTGCAATTTCTGTTTGAAGCGGTGATGATTTCGTTGGCGGGGAGCTTTATCGGTGCGGTATTGGGCATCGCTTGCGCTTATTTCTTCAGCCGCGTCAATGAGGCGCTGGTCGTAGTAACGTTAAGCTCAGTCTTGCTTGCCTTCGGTGTGGCTGTAGCCGTCGGCGTGTTCTTCGGCTTCTACCCCGCACGCAAAGCCGCCGACCTCAAACCTATCGAAGCACTCCGTTATCAATAAAGGGCAAGATCGATTATCCCCCGCGAGCGCTGTAGTATTAAGCCGCTTCCAAGCGGGCTTTGTAATATATTGGGCTTAGCTGATCGTCGGGATGATGGTAATATTAGATTATGAAGGGATTGCCTATATTAAAGCTGCCCGCACTTTTGAAACCACAAACATGAATTTTAAATGACACCGATTTTTTATCGTCCTGCTCAGCTGCGTGGTTTGGCCTTCCTGGGTTTGTTGTTGATGGCGCTTGCCATACTCGGCGGCATGATCTGGCGGAATGTACATCACTTTGAAACGGTTTTTTCTTATGTCAACTACTCGCACCGTATCCAAAATGTATCGGTGGGACTACAGCAATCGTTGATTGAATATCTGACTGAGACGGTGTCGGATTCGCATCCCGAAGCGTTGACTAAAACGCTGGGTGAGATGGATGCTTTAATGATGGATAAGCGTTATTTGTCAGAGGAGACCAGAGCGAGCATGGAAACGGTCAGAGCCATGCTGGCTGATTTGTCCACACTCAAAAAAGAAGAACAGCATAAGCATCTGTTGGCGGCGCTTAAATTGATGGATAAAACGCTGGATAACGAGACATTGCAGCGTGATGAATTG
>DATBQC010000513.1:0-1725 GCA_036561065.1 Methylobacter sp.
AAATGCCCATTTCGCAAGCCATTCTTGAAAAGATTATCCGCGAAGCCGGATCGCTCGCCATGACTCATTTTAAAGATCTGAAGAATTTAGAAGTGACGAAAAAAAGCCCCCGCGACCTAGTCACCGATGCCGACGTGGCGGTTGAAGCCTTTTTACAAGAATCTCTGGCCCGGCATTATCCTCAATTCGGTTTTTGGGGTGAAGAAAGCGGGCAAAGCGCCAATCAAACCAGCCGATGGATCGTCGACCCGATTGATGGAACCCACTCATTTTCACGCGGCCAATATTTCTGGGGCATCAGCGTCGCGCTGGAGATTGACCAGGAACTCATATTCGGGGCTGTCTATGCGCCCGCACTGGATGATTACTATTCAGCCGAGAAAGGCAAGGGCGCCTGGAAAAACGGCCAGCCCATTACCGTCTCCAACGAAAGCAATCTCGCTGACGCCATGGTTGCAACCGGATTCGCCTGCTTGCGCTCTTACTTAAAAGAAAATAACCTGAAACGGTTTTGCAGGATTGCTGAGATAACAACCGGGCAGCGCCGTTTCGGATCAGCGGCAATAGATTTATGCCTAGTTGCGGATGGTCAAGTTGACGCTTTTTGGGAGCAGGAGTTAAACCTGTATGATGTTGCCGCCGGCGCATTGATTGCTAGCGAAGCAGGCGCCACGGTTACCGACTTCCAAGGAAACAAAGGGATCTTCCCAAAACAGATCCTGGTAACCAACGGCAAGATCCTTAACCAGCTGCTTCCGCTAATGTAATATCCAGCTAATGCCAGTACGCGATTGAAACCCCAAAATGCTCACATAAAGACCACCAATCCTCTTGAGATTTGAATTGTTTGCGCTGGGTTCGATTTGACAAATAATACTGTGTGAAGCCCCCACCCGGCTAAAAATAAAATCGCCTTTTATTCTATGGATGCAGAAGGAGCTCAGTCATTAACTTAGCCGGAACCACGGATTGTCCCGTTTTTTGGCAGGCAGTCGGCAGTCCCAACAAGCAAGCTTGCTTATAGGCCTGCATTGCAGCCGTGGAATCATTAAGCCCCTCCAAAGTACGCGCTTTACCCAGATAAAGTTTTGCTTTATTCGTCGACAACAGTTCAATTGCCTTGTTAATATCACTTAGGGCTAGAAGATATTGCCGACTTTCGAAGTAGGCTGAACCGCGATTTTGATAAGCATAACCGACATAATAGCCTTTTAGCCCGATTACTTTACTTAGGTCTGCTATCGCTTCGGCATAGTGTTTTACCCTAATTAATTCAATGCCTCTATTTAAAAAAATCCTCTCAATACCCAAGCGTTTATCTTCAGTATTTTCCACCAATCGAGCCGCATCATCCCAAAGCAACAACGGATGAGAAAAGGTCGTCAACCGCAGCCAAGTTAAAGGCATCATCAATAGCGCAACGAAGGTCAGAGTAATAGCCGCCTGTTTTGCGCTTAGTTTTTGACACAAAAAAGGCAACACAGCAAAAGCGCCAGCCATCCACAGATAACTGCGATAAAGCACAAATGGCTCCTGGATTCTGATCGTTGAAAGCTCTGTGGCAAATAACAGCCACGGGCAAAGCAGGGCGAAACCCAGCAAACCTTTTGTTCCTCTTTGCAACAGCAGGCGAATCGCAATGACAGGATAAGCGATAAAACCGACCAAACCGGCAGTTTCCGGCCAAGACCACAGACTCCGAACAAAGGCTTGAGGCATATCAAC
>DATBQC010000514.1:0-7141 GCA_036561065.1 Methylobacter sp.
CGGGCTGCTCAAACAGGCTCTGATTTTGGATTGGTTCGATCTGGATGGACAAGCGCTCTATCAGCTGATTACTAACGAAATCGAACTGGACTCATGGATGTCACGCTTTCTCGTTTATTTTCTGGTTTGGCAGCAAACCGGTTTGATGGCGATGATGCAACACTTGTTGAGCCAGGAAAAAATTAGAACCAGCGTGTCGAAAACACTGATGGCGGAACGGCAACTGACCAACCTGCATCATCTGATTGAACTGGTGCAGCAGGCCGCTGTCGATGAACATCTTGGTATAAATAAAACGCTGGATTGGCTGCGTAATGAGATTGCCAAAGCGAGCAGCGCGGAAGATCAGCAGTTGCGCCTTGAAAGCGACGACGATGCGGTCAAAATCGTCACCATGCACCGCTCCAAGGGGTTGGAATATTCAATCGTATTTTGTCCTTATCTTTGGCAGCGCAGTGATCGTTTAAACAGTGAGCGATTGATGATTAGATGCCATGAGAACGGTCATACGACAGTCGACCTGGGCTCAGAAGACTTTGAACGTCGCCGCGAACTGGCATTAAATGAAGAGCTGGCCGAGGATTTGCGGGTGTTTTACGTGGCGGTTACCCGTGCCAAGTACCGCTGTTATATTGCCTGGGGAGATGTGCGCTCTCAAGAAAGGGCAAATGACTCAGCAATGGCTTGGCTGCTTGAATTTGCCGATGCCGATTTTTCCGAGCAACAGGCAAAACTACAATCTTTTCAAGATAAGGCCGATTACCGGTTACTGGAGGTTCCGGGCAACATAACGGGCAGCTATCAAAAGATCGGCGCACAAACCCAATTGCTGGCAAAAAAACGCAAAAGGTCGCTATACACCAACTGGCAAATGAGCAGTTATACGGCCTTGTCGGCATTAAGCCAGCACGATACGCCTGAATTGCCGGAAGACAAGGCGGGAGAGCTGGCGCTGATTGTTAAAGCCGAACCCGGCAGCAAAATAATGGAGTTGCCCAGAGGAGCGCACACCGGCAATGTCGTGCATGACCTGCTGGAAAACAATGCGTTCATCGACTTGGCTCAACGCAAGGATATTGCCACACAACGGGACAAGGCTTGTCAGCGCTATGGCTTAAAGCTGGAACACCCCCGAATGCTGGATGAGCTGCTACAAGCCGTGGTCGCAACGCCGCTGTCCGCAACCGATGCAGATTTTAGCCTGATGAATCTGGCGGAAAAACAATGTCTAAAGGAAATGCCGTTTTATTTATCCATGCAAACGATGGATGCCGCCCAGATCAATCGCATCTTGCGAGATACCCCGGCTTTCCAGCCTTTGACCGCCAAGCAGATGTGCGGTTATCTGACCGGATTTATCGATCTTATTTGTGCGTTTCCGGGTTCCGCTCCTCAGTATTATGTGATGGACTATAAAACCAACGGCCTTCCGGATTACAGTCCCGACAGCTTAACCCATGCGATGCGCGAGCATAATTACGGCCTACAATACTGGATTTACACAGTCGTGCTGCATCGTTATCTGCAAACGCGCTTGCCGGATTACGATTATGAAACGCATTTTGGCGGCGTGCGTTATTTGTTCGTGCGCGGCATGCAGCCGGATCAGCCGATGAGCGGCGTTTATCAGGACAGGCCGGATTTGGAACGGGTTGAAGCGTTGGCGGCGTTGTTTGGAGGCGATAAGTGATGGATTACGAGTTGGATGCAACAGCACAAACCGAACAAAGATCATTCAGCCGCCTGGATGTCGCCTTTGCCCGATTCCTTAGCCAGCGCACCGATTTCGCCCCCCTGCAAAAACAGGCTTTCGAAACTATCGTGATGACGGCATCTTACGAGCAAAACCAAGGGCACAGCTGCATACAAATAGACGATGAAGCGCGGGCGGTACTACTTGCTTCCGGACTGGTAGAGCCAACGCCTAAAGGCCAAGCCGATCCTCTGCCCCTGGTGATCGAGCAGGATCGTCTGTATCTGCACCGTTACTGGAGCTATGAAAACCGGCTGTCGATGCAGATTAAGGTAATGACTCAAGCCGAGCATCCGGTCGAGCAACTCGATGCGATGCTGGGACGCTATTTCGATGCGAGCGATGAAACCGACGACCAGCGCGAGGCTGCGAAAATGGCGGCCCAGCAGTCATTTTTCATTATTACCGGCGGGCCGGGAACCGGCAAAACCTTTACTGTCGTTAAAATTTTGGCATTGTTGCAGGAATTGGCCGAACAGCCGATGCATATTGCATTGGCGGCCCCGACCGGCAAGGCCGCCATGCGTCTTCAGGAATCGATTGGTTTTAGCAAGGCGAAGCTGCCGTGTTCCGAGGCGATCAAAAATCGTATCCCGGAAACAGTAACGACCTTGCATCGCCTGCTGGGCGCGATGCCGCCTTCCCCATATTTCCGGCATCATGCCGACAAGCCGTTGGTGTACGATCTAGTCGTGGTTGACGAAGCATCCATGGTCGATCTGGCCTTGATGAGCAAGTTGCTGGACGCGTTAAAATCCGGTGCGCGCTTGATCTTGCTGGGCGATAAGGATCAGCTGGCTTCGGTGGAATCCGGCGCGGTACTGGCTGATTTGGCTATAGCCGAGACCTTGCAAAACAACGTCTACACCTTAAAGAAATCGCACCGCTTCGGGGGCGCTATAAAAGAGCTTGCCGAGGCGGTCAACCAGCAGCAGGATGAACTCGCCTGGCAAATTGTATCCGACGGAAGCGACGGTGCAGTGCAATGTCTCGATACAGATTTAATCGATTACGTAGCTGCACAGCAGGTGGATTACTTGCAGTTGATTAAAGCCGGAGCCGAATTTGAGCCGATTTATCAGGCATTCAGCCGCTTTCAGGTCCTGTGTTCCAATCGGCAGGGAAAAAACAGCGTTGCCGACATCAATTACCGGGTTGAGCAAAAACTGGCCGAGCAACAACGGATCGATTTAGCCGGTTTATGGTATCCGGGGCGACCGGTCATGGTCACGCAAAACAACCCGGCGTTGCATCTTTATAACGGCGATATTGGCATTTGCATGCCGGATAATGTAGGGGCAGGTCTTGTGCCTGACCGATCAGGGCAACCACAAGGGATTGCCCCTACCGGAAAACTGATGGTGTTTTTCCAACGCGCCGACGGCAGCATCAAAAAATATCTGCCTGCCCGCGTACCGCATTGCGAAACCGTTTTTGCGATGACTATCCATAAAAGCCAGGGTTCGGAATTCGAGGAAGTGTTAATCGTCCTGCCCGAAGCGAGCAACCCCGTGTTAACCAAAGAATTACTGTACACCGCAATTACCAGAGCAAAGAAAACCATCAAACTGGTAGCGGGGGAGGCTGTGTTTACAGCGACAGTCAGGCAAAAAATAGAGAGAATTACCGGGCTGGTTGATAAATTTAAAATCTGATATTTAGCCAAGCTCTGCCCAATGCGGCAGATAAAACCCAAGGCGAAGGTAGCGGTGAAAGAGCGAATAGGCCCTTGTGGCGGGATGCGATGCCAAGCCATGTTTCACTGGGTTCCAATGGATGATCGTAAATCTCGGTCGTCGCGGATTTGGCGTACCCGCCGTGGACATCGGGCACGTTGCTCCATTCGAAACGTTTAGCATTGTTTGCCGTAGGCATTAAGCTCAGACATCGCCAAAACGTTAGGGAAGCGTTGAATAAATCATTTTTACTTATGGTTCGACAAGCTCACCATTAACGGAATCAATATGTTACCGTTCATCCTGAGCCTGTCGAAGGATTTAATCAGCGCTTACTTAGGGAGGGCGCTACAAACACCGTCCCGCTTGGGGTTTCTTAATGAGCCGAATGTGACGGTGCTGATTCTGTAGTATCGGTTCTACGTAAAATATAGCGATCTGCGAGTTTGCCGGCGATACGATTGCCATTGTTATCGAGCTGGGTGAGCATATTTTCGCCGACAACATATTGCCGTGTCGTTGAACTATCGCGTGGCGTTAACATAACCGTATTGCTTTTATTATCCGAAGTAAATTTCCCTTTTTCCACAAACTCCCTTTCTGACTTGCCAACGTATTGGGTAAGCAATATATAACTGTTGTTTTTGTTCAAAGCGAGCGTCGTTTTAACTCCCTTGCAATCATCACAGGGCAAAAAACCGCGATAAATACCCGGCCAATCAAGGCTGTTTTGGCCATGATGCGCATCTGTATTCTGTGCATCAGCCGTTTCAGCAAAAACAGAGTTGGAACCCGGAAAAATTGCGATGAGCAGGAAAAAAGCCAGTATTTGTTTGAATTGTTGTCTAAATGTTCGCATATTTTTTCCTTAGCAAAACGACGATAAGTGTAAAGTGAAGACAGCGAAATCCATCGCCGTCAGTTCCCAACATCAAATATTGCCCGGACGAAGTTCAAGCCGAGCGGTGTATATTACCCCATCCGCAGGTTTTTTCGCAGAAGCCAAAGATAGCGGCAGTGTCAAAGTTAAAAATGGTTTTGCAAACTCCGATCCGCTTGGGTTATTCCCCATATCATCAATCCCTGGAAACGCCGCCCAATTTGGCGGATAAAGCCCAAGGCGAAGGAAGCGGTGAAAGCTCGAATAGGGCCCGCACCGGGATGGGTTACCAAGCCATGTTTCACCATGCTCCAATGAATGTAATCCCAATGTTTTTCGAAGTCGCGGCCGTTCCCGGATTTGGTGTTCCCAATAGCGCGGCTGCCAGATGGTTTGCGCCCGTTTACGTCGTTGGGACGGTGATACTGGTAATTTGAGGGCATCCGGACAATGGCGGGTGAAATGGTTTTTGATGGCATTCCAGCGCATCGGGTAATCATGGTCGTCGGCGGCAGCACAAAGGCATTGATGGTAAAAGGACGAGCCGATTTAACGGTTCGGAATGCCGTACGCAACAATTCGACGATGTCCGGTTCGCAAAGAAATTTACGCCGACGGAAAGTCACAACAGTAAAAAAATAAGTGCCGCCGGGAGTTTTAGCGCGCCGATATTGCATGATGATTCCCCCACCAAATGTAGGTAGGGCAACAGCTTTTCGTTGCCCGACATTTTAACACCCGAAGATGGTACGGCGGTGGTTAAACCCAAAATCCGTCATCATGTTGAAGCTTGAAAATGTCGGGCATAAACAGCTAGCCCGGTATCTACCGGGCTAGCGGCGAATCCACCCTACAATTACCCGCCTTACAGCGTTTTTGCTTAATTCTCGCCTAACGTAAAGCTAACCGGGTGCGGCCCGGGACGCTGAAAAACTCAACCGCATCATGACCGCGCTCCGGTTGAGCGCATGTTAGACCGGACAGTTAAAAACAAGCTTCATTGCCACCTAACAAAAATCTAATGTAACCTGGCCCAATTTTACCCGTTTGATGTTGAGTAACTACACGGGATACCACTCATAAGTACCTGACACAATTTGGCTAGTTGAAACATCATACCAAGCATAGCAACCTTTCAGTAACTGACCGTTCTGTAGACACAGTAGAGTAATAGTTCCGCGATCCAAGTTATTTACGTTTCGCTGCTTATAAGAAGCAGTCAGGATTAAATCGCAAAACGCACCAGTAAGCTCATACTCAGTTGTGGTTCCAGCCTCCTGCCACAAGATAGTGCCAGAAATGCGATGGGCAGATTGAGTGACGGTTATCTCAGCTGGCCCGGGGGTAGTATTATCGGCGCGAATACGCCATTTGCGGTCAATACGAACCCCTCGATATACACGCTTCTCAAACCAAGGGATGAAAACGTGCGTCCAATATTTGAGGAAAATAAATAGAATTACTGAGGTCACGAGACCGCTTACAATTCCGGGAACAAGGCCATCGAGTATTTGTGCGGCTATCGTGTTCATATAGGAGCCTCCAAGGCTGTCTAACGTAAAATTGAGGGGCGCGACGTTAGGAGCGTCCCTCTCGAATGCCATGTTAGGCAACGATATTAATTGCGCGTGAAAAGTACCATGCCGCGCTTACTAACCCCAAAAACCAAAATACATGTTGCAAGGCGGCGACATATCCCAGAGTTATTTTTGTTGTCCAATTAAATAAAGGCATCTCGTACACGTCGAAATCGGTTGATTTAGCAACGGCAGTCCCGTCGTCAACACGAAGTAAGACGGACGGTAGTGAGGCAAGAAGGTAAGAGCTTGAGATAAGCGCGAAACCGACAAAAGTAACTACGTAAACGACGGGAAAAACCAAGTCTCCTCTAACTCCATCTTTCACAAGATACCCTAAAGCGCCAAGGATAGCGGTTTCAATACCAGACATCCATGTCGCCCAATCTTTCATTAAGTCCATTGCATCTTTTACCCTATTTGGATGCACTGCCATTTTCGTTGAAAAGCGCCAACCAGGGTCGTAATAAAATGTAATAAACACGAAAAGCAGCGAAACAATTAGTGGACTTAAATTTTCAAAGTTGTGCATTGGCGCTCTCCATATTCGGGGCTAATTGGTCATAAAAAAGCTTACGCTCAGATTACGCTGGATCGTAGGATTAGGCTTGGCTATTTAAATAGCACAAAGGTTAACTCATTAACTTTCAATATTGCGGCTATGCCACCTGCTATAGAGCCTAAAAGAACGATCCATGGTGGCATAACTGCTATCCATGCTTTCAGGTGTAGAGCAATCGGCGGATGCCACAGCAATAAAATATCGTATCCAGTAATTGTGAGTTCATAGCTATTCCTTGCGTTTCCAACAAAATCTTTTAAACCTTTTGTTGCGTTTGAATTCGACCCTTCTACCTTTGCTTTCATTTGTCCGAAGATAGTAAGAGGATATTCGCGTTCTGGTATTTCGGATTTGCTTTTTTCAATGAAATTCAGAAGCTTTAAATTCGCTATTGCATCATCTGCACTACACATTGCAGAAAACCACTTATCTTCATCTAATGGTTCACAGAAATGGGCATAAACATAAAATTTAGGAAGTATTCTTTTGCGTGCTTTCAAGTGTTCATCGTAGAAAAGTCGTAAAATTTTCTTTTCATTTTCGCCAAATCGAAGTTGCAACAAGTCTTGAGATATGTGTTCCCCGACTATCTTTGTTATTGCGGATTCAAAGTTTTCGTTCATTCTTATTGCTTTGGTTAATTTACGATAATCAAGAAACTAGCCTAACTAATATTAGACATCCTAATAGACG
>DATBQC010000515.1:0-1610 GCA_036561065.1 Methylobacter sp.
GTTTTTGATAATTGCGACACCTCAAGCAAAGTGGTATTGAACTCGAACCTAACTCCCGCCTCATCCAGCAATTCGCGCAACTTCTGCACTACGGCATTGCTATCAATGACAGCTGTATCAGGACAATAAATCCCCGCCTGAAAGGGACTGGCGTATGGTTCAATCTCCCTGATACCTTTTTCGTCAAGCAGTTCTGCACTTACGCCATTTTCACGGGCATTTTTAATCAGGCGATCAATCGTAAGCAGATCACGCTCGGTGGTGGCAATAATTACCTTACCTAAACGTTTGTAGGCAATATTGTGCTCTTGAGCGAACTCCCGCATTCGCACGGCGCCAGTTGAACAAACCTTAGCTTTAAGGGTGCTGCTGCCGTAGTAAACTCCAGAGTGCATGACACCGCTATTGCGGCCACTAGCATGCTTACCCACATCTGACTCTTTTTCAAGAATGACGATGCTTGCCACTGGGTGACGTTTTTTGAGTTCCCAAGCAACCGTGAGGCCGACAATACCAGCCCCAACTATCATAAAATCATAAGGTTTGTTTATCATTTGTTGCTAACCAATTCGATTTTTAACCAAGCACTGCTGCTTTGCTTTATACAGTGTAATTTCAAATTCACTTTTATTGCCATTGAGATCTTCTA
This sequence comes from Methylobacter sp., assembly GCA_036561065.1. Taxonomy (GTDB): domain Bacteria; phylum Pseudomonadota; class Gammaproteobacteria; order Methylococcales; family Methylomonadaceae; genus Methylobacter_A. The sequence goes on from DATBQC010000515.1 coordinate 650, forward strand.
GGGGATTGCTCGGTCTTGTTTCCCGGCACGCTGGTTGTTTCGTAGTTGAGTATCGGGGTTAGTGGCCCGCATGAGATTATTTGCCCATCAAAAATGACAAGTTGTACTTGCTTCTTTTTGGAAACAAAACTTGCCAATCTATGAAAATACCGCATGGATGTCACTTATGCTCGTTATCCTGCAATCCTTCCTGTTCAACCTCTTCCCGCTGTAACTCTAATATCTCAGCGTGTAGCCGCTCGTACTCCTGCATTTTGTATTTAAGAAAACGCATGGCGATACACGTCTTCTCTTCCACGCCAGCTGGAGTAAGCAGATAAGCATAAGTCAACTTATTCTGGCTGTTCCGAAAATTTTGCATTTTAATAAGTCCTTTGTCCAAAAGGGCTTTAATGCAGTAATTGGTTTTGCCTAAACTCACGCCCATGGCTACAGCTAAATCGCGCTGACTCATACGCGGATTTGACTCGATAAGGCGTAGTACTTTAAGGTGGCTTTCTTCGTGCAACGTAGTCTCAAGCAAGATTTTATAAGGTTTGAACACGCTACCGCCCTGCTGTATCACGATCAGCAAACGCGGACAGGAAGTTTTGGTTGTTCTGGCGAGAGCTAGCACCAGCCCCCCCCGTTCAGTAATTGAACACACTATAACACAACAGTTTTAGTGTGAAAACTTTCAGCCTATTCCAACACTAAAATTAGTATGACAAACACCTAAATCTCGTTCACGAATATAACCCCATGAGACTCATCATGAACTATAAAACCTCAATACCACCATCGAACAATTAGAACAACTTTTAACCGGCCGCCTGTTTGCGGCGCTGCCCCGTTTTTAGTTGCGCCCGCTTCGGAAAACGACCTTTTTTGCCTCGGTTGAGTTTCAGCTTCGGCACATCGTTGATCTTGATATACTCAATAACTCCGCCATCTCTTTCCGATTTTTTCCGGCTTGACTTAA
>DATBQC010000516.1:0-1900 GCA_036561065.1 Methylobacter sp.
CAAGAGCATATCGGCACCATTGCAAAATCAGGCACCAAACAGTTTTTTCAAGCATTAACCGGCGACCAGGCTAAAGACAGCGAATTGATCGGCCAGTTCGGCGTAGGTTTTTATTCGGCGTTCATCGTTGCCGATAAAGTAACCTTGACCACACGCAAAGCCGGTGCCGACAAGAGCGACGGCGTGCGCTGGGAATCGGCAGGCGAGGGCGATTACACACTCGAATCCGTAGAAAAAGCCCAACGCGGTACCGAGATCGTCCTGCATATGAAAGAAGCTGAAAGCGAATTCCTTGATGGTTACCGCATTCGCTCTATCGTCAGAAAATTCTCCGATCATATTTCCCTGCCTATCGTGATGGACAAAGAAGTCCCACCGTCCATGGGCGAAGAAGGCGAGGAAGAAAAGCCGGCGGAAATCGTCGAAGAGACCGTTAACTCGGCTTCCGCATTATGGACCAAAGCCCGCCAGGAGATTTCCGACGAGGCGTATAACGAATTTTACAAGCATGTAGGCCACGATTTCCAAGATCCGTTAACCCATGTGCACAGCAAAGTCGAAGGCACCAATGAATACACCTTGCTGCTTTATGTGCCGTCACGCGCGCCGTTCGATATGTGGGACAGGGACACCAAGCACGGCGTAAAATTGTACATACGCAAAGTGTTTATTACCGACGATGCCGAGCAGTTAATGCCGCGTTATCTGCGCTTTATTCGGGGGATTATCGACGCCAACTCCCTGCCGCTGAACGTCTCGCGGGAAATCCTGCAACAAAGCAAGCAAATCAGCACCATCAAATCTGGCGCCGTTAAAAAAGTGCTGGGCATGCTGGAAGACTTGGCCAAGACTGAGCCGGAAAAATACGAGAAGTTCTGGTCGCAATTCGGTGCGGTTATCAAAGAAGGCCCGATTGAAGATCATGCCAACAAAGAGCGCGTCGCTAAATTGCTGCGTTTTGCCTCAACCCATGCCGATACCGACAAGCAGGAAGTTTCGCTGGAAACTTATGTTAGTCGCATGAAAGAAGGCCAGGACAAGATTTACTATGTCACCGCGGACAGCTTCTCGGCCGCAAAAAACAGCCCGCACTTGGAAATTTTCCGCAAGAAAGGCATTGAAGTCTTATTGCTGTCGGATCGTATAGACGAATGGCTGGTGTCCAACCTGGACGAATTTGACGGTAAGCATTTGCAGTCTGTCGCCAAAGGCGATCTGGACTTGGGCGTTTTGGATGCCGAAGAAGATAAAGCCGCTCAGGAAGAAGTGAACAAGGATTTTGAAGCTGTACTTAAGCAGATTAAAGACGTGCTGGCCGATAAAGTCAGCGAAGTGCGTTTGAGCCATCGCCTGACCGAATCGCCCGCCTGTCTGGTTGCCGATGTTTACGGCATGAGCCTGAATATGGAAAGAATCATGAAAGATGCCGGACAAGGTCTGGGCATGGGAATGGGCAGAAAGCCGATCTTCGAGCTCAACCCGACCCATCCGTTGGTGGTTCGTATGAAAGAAGAGCAGGATGATACTCGCTTTGCCGATTTGACTCATATCCTGTTCGATCAGGCTATTCTGAGTGAAGGCGGCCAGTTGGATGATCCGACGGCTTTTGTACATAAATTGAACGGATTATTGCAGGGGTTGTTGCATTAATCGTTAAAAAAACGAAAAAGGCTGGAGATATCCAGCCTTTTTTATGGTTGATGGTTTTGGCTGTAGGTGCAATTGAATGCGTAAGCTGAATTCGCCGATGGTAGTCCACCCTTGGTTCGACGCTGGAGATGATTTGCTGGTGCGAAACCATCCCACAAATTGTGCCTGCTTCAAAGCAGAGGTAAATTAACCGGTTGAGTTAGCAATTCCCAAAGTAGGCCAGTCAAATGCTGGTCCGATGTCCCATTTG
>DATBQC010000517.1:0-2009 GCA_036561065.1 Methylobacter sp.
CCGTTGACTTTGAAGTTGGAGAAAAGAAGGTTCTCGTTTATACACTGGCACTTTTATTATTCGCTAGCAAATACGTCACCCAGTTTATCCATTTCTTCCAATGCGCGCCCGCTACCGCGTACCACGCAAGTGAGCGGCTCATCCGCAATGATCACCGGCAGACCGGTTTCTTCCTTAAGCAGGATATCCAGATCACGGAGTAATGCACCGCCACCGGTGAGTACCATGCCGCGTTCGGCAATATCTGCGCCCAGTTCCGGCGGGGTTTGCTCCAGAGCAGATTTCACTGCGCTGACGATGCTATTCAATGGGCCGGTCAAAGCTTCCAGAATCTCATTGCTGGAGATGGTGAATTTGCGCGGCAAGCCTTCAGCCAGATTTCGACCGGTCACTTCCATCTCGCGTACTTCGGAGCCGGGGAAAGCCGAACCGATATTTTTCTTGATCAATTCTGCGGTAGGCTCGGAGATCTGCATACCGTAGTTACGGCGGATGTAATCGATAATGGCTTCGTCAAAGCGGTCGCCGCCGACGCGTTCCGATTTAGCGTAGACCACGCCGCCCAAGGAGATCACGCCAACTTCAGTGGTGCCGCCGCCAATGTCCACTACCATGGAACCGGTCGCGTCAGCTACCGGCAGATCGGCACCGATCGCTGCGGCCATCGGTTCTTCGATCAAAAATACCTGACGTGCACCGGCGCCAATGGCGGATTCGCGAATAGCGCGGCGTTCCACCTGGGTTGAGCCGTAAGGTACGCAGATGATGATGCGCGGATTGGGAGAGAACATGCGCGACTCGTGCACTTGCCGGATAAAATACTTGAGCATCTGCTCGGTGATGGTGAAATCGGCGATCACGCCGTCCTTCATCGGGCGTACCGCCTGAATGGACGAAGGCGCCTTACCCAGCATGCGCTTGGCTTCTGCGCCAACCGCCAGTATGGTCTTTTTGCCGCCGGCCGAAGTCTCGCGGCGCAAAGCAACGACTGAAGGCTCATTGAGTACGATGCCTTTGCCACGCACGTAAATAAGAGTATTGGCGGTACCTAGGTCAATGGCAAGATCGTTGGAAAAATAGCTACTTAGAAAACCGAACATTGTAAAATCCTGAGTTAATTAGGTGTTTGACGGGTTAGCACTGCGTTGCCCGCTCGTCGCGAGCTTTGTGGTGGAAGATGAGCGACTAGTAAATCACGATATAATACCGCATATCGCCTTTAAAATTAAGACTCAACCCTATGTCTCTAACAATTAACGATGTAAAGCGCATCGCGCATCTTGCGCGGATTGAAGTCTCGGAAACTGAAGCTCAAGCTACGCTGGTCAAATTGACAGGCATACTGGGTTTGATCGAGGAAATGCAAGCGGTCGATACCGCAGGGATCACCCCCATGTCGCATTCGCAGGATGTGGTGCAAAGATTACGTCCTGATGTAGTGACTTCCGGCAATCAGCGCGAAGCTTTTCAGAAAATCGCACCGGCCGTTGAAGACGGCTTGTACCTTGTGCCTAAGGTGATCGAATGATAAATGCAAGTTTGAAAGAAATGGCGGCAGCGCTCGCTGCTAAAACGATTTCCAGTGTTGAGTTGACGCAACTGTTTTTAGATCGCATCAAATCCTTGAATCCCGATCTGAACGCGTATATCACGCTGGATGAAAATAGAACATTGGCGCAGGCCAAACTCGCCGACGCGCGTATCGCCAAAGGCGACATCACGCCGGTAACCGGTATCCCGTTCGCGCAAAAAGATATTTTTTGTGCTGAAGGCTGGCGTACTACCTGCGGTTCCAAAATGCTGGAAAATTTTATCGCGCCTTACGATGCACATGTCATCAGTCAGTTCGATAACGCCGGTGCGGTGAACCTGGGTAAAACCAATATGGATGAATTCGCCATGGGCTCGTCCAACGAAACTTCCTATTTCGGCAAGGTGAAAAACCCTTGGGATACCGCGCGTGTTCCAGGCGGTAGTTCCGGCGGCTCGGCTGCGGCCATCGCTGCGCG
>DATBQC010000518.1:0-3983 GCA_036561065.1 Methylobacter sp.
ATTAACCCAAATCTATTGCGCTCATGAATACACGCAAGCCAATGGCCGGTTTGCTTTAACGGTAGAACCTGATAACCAGCAATTACGGCAAAGAATGGATGCGGTCAATCAGCTAAGGGCAAACCACTTGCCGACGGTACCATCGACGATAGAACAGGAATTGGCGACGAATCCGTTTTTCAGGGAAGATAGTTTGGTGTTGCGGGAAACTATTAAGATGGTGAACAAAAGGCCGGCAGAGGTTTTTGCGGAAGTCAGGCGGTTGAAGGATTGTTTTTAATCGTCGACCCCACGCAACTCGTCATCCCGGCAGGATTGCCGGGATGACGATAATACGCACAATGTGATATTTATAAAATAACTTAACCCTTCGGCCGCATATGCGGAAACAACAACACATCGCGTATTGACGGCGCATCGGCAAACAGCATAACCAGACGATCGATACCTATGCCCTCGCCTGCCGTGGGCGGCATGCCGTGTTCCAGCGCGACGATATAGTCAGCATCAAAATGCATGGCCTCATCATCACCAGCTTCTTTTTCTTCGACCTGTTTTTGGAATCGCGCGGCCTGATCTTCGGCATCGTTCAGCTCAGTAAAGCCGTTGGCAATTTCCCGTCCGCCGACAAAAAACTCAAAGCGATCGGTGACATGCGGATCGTCATCGTTGCGCCTTGCCAATGGCGATACTTCAACAGGATAAGCGGTAATAAAAGTCGGATTCATCAACCGGCTTTCGACGGTTTTTTCAAATATCTCGATCTGAATCTTGCCCAGTCCGTAACCGTCCTTAACCGGAATATTCAGCTTTTTAGCCACTTCAACGGCGGCTTCACGGGTGGCGATATTTTCCGCCGTTAACTCGGGATTAAAGTGCAGGATCGACTCGACCACGGTCATCCGGTCAAACGGCTTGCCGAAATCGTATTGCTCCCCTTGATAAGTAATCTCCGTTTGCCCTAGCACTTCCATAGCGATACCGCGCAGCATGGCTTCGGTCAAATCCATTAACTCATGATATTCCGCATAAGCCTGATAAAACTCCAGCATCGTGAATTCAGGGTTATGACGCGTCGATAAACCTTCGTTGCGGAAGTTGCGGTTGATTTCAAACACCCGCTCAAAACCGCCGACAACCAAGCGTTTTAAATACAATTCCGGCGCAATGCGCAGATGCAATTCCATGTCCAGCGCGTTATGGAAGGTGGTAAAAGGACGCGCCGTTGCTCCGCCTGGGATCATTTGCATCATCGGCGTTTCAACTTCCAGGAAATTGCGCTCGATCAAAAATTGACGGATATAAGCGACCACTTTGGAACGGATCAAAAAGGTATTGCGCGATTGCTCGCTCATAATCAAATCCAGATAACGCTGGCGGTATTTGATTTCCTGATCGGCTATGCCGTGGAATTTTTCAGGCAAAGGTCGCAAGGCTTTGGTCAGCAACCGAATATCATCGATCTTGACGCTGAGTTCGCCGGTCTGGGTTTTAAACAGTACGCCTTCCGCACCGACGATGTCGCCTATGTCCCACTTTTTGAACTGCTCGTTGTAAAAGCTTTCGGGCAGAGCATCGCGGGTCACATAAAGCTGCATTTGCCCGGACATATCCTGGATATGGCAGAAACTGGCTTTACCCATTACCCGACGCGTCATCATGCGACCGGCCAGTTTTACCCGCAACGGTTCCGCTTCGAGCTCTTCCTTGGATTTTTCGCCGTATTCGGCCAATAGCTCACCGGCCACCACATTGCGGCGGAAATCGGTAGGGAAAGCAATGCCGCCGTTCTCGCGTAATTCGTTTAATTTGCTGCGGCGCTGCTTGATTTGTTCTTGTTCGTCGTGCTCGATTTCTGACATTTTATTTGTTAACTCTTTGTTTTAATGAATTTCACAAGCCGCTCTTCAAGCTAGCTTCAATAAACTGATCCAGATCGCCATCCAAAACCGCCTGGGTGTTGCCTGTTTCTACGCTGGTACGCAAATCCTTGATCCGCGACTGATCCAAAACATAGGAACGGATCTGGCTACCCCAGCCTATATCAGACTTGGTATCTTCCAATGCTTGGGCCGTTTCACTGCGTTTGCGCATTTCCAGTTCGTACAATTTGGCTTTCAATTGCTTCATCGCGGTGTCGCGGTTCTTATGCTGAGAACGGTCGCTCTGACATTGCACGACAATTCCGGTCGGGTTGTGGGTCATGCGCACGGCCGATTCGGTTTTGTTGATATGCTGGCCGCCCGCGCCGCTGGCACGGTAGACATCGACACGTATATCGGCGGGATTGATGTCGATGTCGATGTCGTCATCGATTTCCGGCGACACGAACACTGACGCAAACGAGGTATGGCGGCGGTTACCAGAATCGAACGGCGATTTTCTGACCAATCGATGTACGCCGGTTTCGGTGCGCAACCAGCCGAATGCATATTCGCCTTCAAACTTGATGGTGGCGCTTTTGATGCCGGCCACATCGCCCGATGATTCTTCAATCAATTCTGTTTTAAAGCCCTTACGCTCGCCCCAACGCAAATACATGCGTTCGATAATCGATGCCCAATCTTGAGCTTCGGTGCCGCCGGAGCCGGACTGTATGTCCAAAAAGGCGTTATTAGCATCCATTTGTCCGGAAAACATGCGTCGAAATTCCAGGTCTGCGACTCTTTTTTCAAAATGAGCCAGATCATCGACGACTGTTTCAACCGTGTCTTCATCGTCTTCTTCAACCGCCATCAGCAGCAGTTCTTCCGCGTCGGCAAGGCCGCGTTCTAAATCATTAATGGTGTTAACAATGACTTCCAGCTGGCCGCGCTCTTTACCTAAAGCCTGCGCTTCTTCCGGGTTGTCCCAGATTTTCGGGTTTTCCAGTTCTCTTAAAACTTCGACTAAACGCTCGCTCTTAACGTCAAAGTCAAAGATACCTCCTAAGGGCATCACCACGGCTTTTTAAGTCGGCTATTTTATTTTTGATCGGATTTATTTCTTGCATGGGGTATTTTTACCAATGACAGTCGAGACCAGGCGCACAGATGGACGCCGGGCTATGAAAACTTTAGAGGCAGTGATTATAAACTATAAGCTGGGGCTGTTCATCCCAAGTTGGCGAGTTAATACCGAATTAGCTTCGGTTTTAGCCCATCAGTATCAAACAAGCAGATTGATTATTAACCATGACGGGAAGTTTACCCTGGAATTCCGACAAGAAGACTGCTTAATACCTTCCCTGTTTTAGTTGACTCTTACATGGAACGGAGGTACAAAAACCACGATCTCCGGCCTTAATTGCGGGACTAAACAACTACACTATTAACTAAGCGCGGATGTCTATTTTGTCATCAATGTTGCTACCGATATCGGCATCTTTGAAGAGGAATTGGCTTCGATGCTGCCGGCAGCTTCATCCTATCCTGTTGCATTGGCAATGCCTTATAATACAGTAAATTCAACCCATCAAACCTCACCCTCTAAATTATAAAATGGCAGACTCGAAAATTTATCTAAATGTTCCTTTTGCCCAAAAGGATGAGGCAAAAGCGCTCGGTGCGAAGTGGGATGCAGTCCAAAAGAAATGGTTTGTTCCGACAGATAAGGACATTACGCTTTTTGCCCGATGGCAAGCTGAGGCCGGTGCTGTGCGATCACCAATATCGAAAACCTCGTCGGCCAAAATCGGGTCTTCCTCCAAGAACACCAACGCCGGCGTCAAAACCCATGCAGCGGCTAAAGACTTTGTTGCCTATAACAGCGATACACCGCCATGGAATTAACTTTTGCTTTTGTAATGACCGCGTTTTTTAATTATTCAGCACATTGAAAAATGGAATACAGATGACCCGGTAATCAGGTTGCAACCGCAGAACTTAATGTTATCCAGTATTTCGGTTGTTCCAATCAATTCCGCATTAAGTTCTACCGGGCCAATGGCCTAATTGGCGTTTGCCATTGTGTTCTATAAATTGAATATTCATTGGTAGCTCTCT
>DATBQC010000519.1:0-2333 GCA_036561065.1 Methylobacter sp.
AAAATAACAACAGCTTCCTGCTGGCTGGCTGTGGGGTTGATGCTGTCGAGTTGTGAATCGCTAGGGCCCAAGCCTGTCGCCAAGTTGCCGTTGACGCCAGTGAAAAAAGAGCAGCCCGACGCGGTTATTGAACAATTGGAAAACAAAGCGCCCGGGACTTCAACAACGCATGCCAAGAGCGAATTGTTTCCCGGTACCAACCGTTTTGTACCCGACACAACAACGCAGCACAGAAAAACTAAGGGTACTGGCGAGGGGGCATACAGTCTTAATTTCGACGATGCCGACTTAGGCGAAGTGGCCAAGGTTATCTTAAGCGACATACTTGGGCAAAACTATGTGCTCAGCCCCAAAGTGGCAGGCAAGGTCACGTTGCAAACAGCCGATCCCTTAAGCAAAGATGAGCTGATCCCGACTCTGGAAATGCTGCTGCGCATGAACAATGCTGTGTTGATCAAGGATGCCAGGATTTATCACATTGAACCCGCTACAGAGGCCTTGTACAGCTCCAATTTTGCAGGCCCTGGATCTGCCGCCGGTAGGGAGGGTTATCAAGTTAGGGTTATCCCGATTAGGAATGTCGCGGTACAAGATATAGTCGATGTGATCAAGCCGCTGGTGCAGGAAAAGACCATCCTCAATGTCGAAAGCGCGCGCAATATCCTGATTGCTTCCGGCACCCCCGATGAGCTGGGGAGGGTCATGGACATGGTCAGCACTTTTGACATTGATATGCTGAGGGGGCGATCCTTTGGCCTGTTTCCCTTAACGCATGTTGAGCCGGAAACGATTATTAAAGAACTGGAAGGCATTTTTTATAACAAGGCCAAGGGCAAGGATGAAGAGAATGAGTTTTTTCGTTTTATTCCCGTTGAAAGACTGAATGCCGTTATGGCGATTACGCATCAGGCCAGCTATTTAAAGGATATTGAAAACTGGATATTTCGCCTGGACCGGGCAAATACGGCATCTGGCGGCGGCGTGAATGTTTATAAGGTTCAAAATGTCGATGCTGAAGAACTGGCATCAACGTTAAATGAGATTTTTACCGGTGCAGCCAAGAAAGAGAAAACTGCAAAAGTTGCACCAGGGCAAAATGCGGCTGAAATGACCAATAAAGAGCCGACTGACAAACAAAGCCGGCCCCAAAAATCATCAGCCAGTAAAAACACTGCGCCAACCGGAGATGCGGAAGTTGCCAATGTGGGTGAGGTAAGAATTATTTCCGACGTAGCCAATAATTCGGTCGTTATTGTTGCCACCCCTCAGGAGTACGAGGTGATACTCCCTGTCATCAAGCAGCTCGATGTATTGCCGCTGCAAGTGTTGATTGATGCGACAATCGTCTCGGTTACTTTAAAGGATGAATTAAAGTATGGAATTTCATGGTATTTATCCCAAGGGAACAATGCAATTGGCAGCACCAATAATCCTCCCTCGATCGGCGCTTCGACATTGCCGAGTGCCTTTGGGACTGCGGCCGCAGCCGCCGCAGCCGCCTCAACCGGCGGATTAAGCGCCATATACAGCTCGGGAGCGGTTAAAGCTCTTTTAAACACGCAAGCCACCGCTAATAATATCAATGTGATTTCTTCGCCTTCGTTGATGGTGCTAAATAATCAGCAAGCCAAAATAAACATAGGCGATCAAGTACCCATACAAACCAGCACCTCATCGCTTCCGGTTGCCGGAGGGACGACACCCAGTATCGCGCTGGGAAGCTCAATTCAATATAAGGACACCGGTGTTACCCTGGACGTTACGCCCAGGGTTAATGCGAGCGGTATGGTCATTATGGATATCAAGCAAATTGTCAGCACGCCGGTGGTCACATCGACAGGCGTCTCGACGTCGCCGACTATTCAGAAAAAAGAGATCGAGAGCTCCGTGGCCGTACACGATGGAGAAACGATAGTATTAGGCGGCTTAATTGATGAAACCAACTCTAATAGTAAAAATGGGATTCCTTGGTTACAAGATATTCCATGGATAGGGCCGGTATTCGGGGGGACAGACAAAGCAAAAAACAAAACAGAGCTGGTTGTCCTGATCACGCCGCGCGTGGTAAAAAGTAAGCAGGATTCCAGGCTGATTTCCGACGAATTCAAGCGCAAATTAACCGGAATTTATGAGGATAAATCCGTTGTTTCGGGCGGTTCAACGGTAGAGAATAGATGATAAAAAAATGGGCGGGAAAGCGCCCGCTTTTGGAGCTTATGCAATAGGATTGAGAGGGCGCAAGCCGGGCGCAATGTGGCCCGGCCTGCCAACAAGTTTAAAGCGTAATAACTTCGGTACCCTTGCCGACCAGCACCACATCCGCCGGGCGCATC
>DATBQC010000520.1:0-4287 GCA_036561065.1 Methylobacter sp.
ACTGAGAATACGAAATCCGAGACGAACGAGACTTCGGAAAACGTTGCGATTACACTCATTGGAATCCAGTAAAACGCTGGTCGGACATCTCATCCCGGTGTATGGGCGATTCGAGCGTCCATCGCTGTCTTCGTCTTGAACTTGAACTTGAACTTTATCTACATTATTGGGCTGGACTTCCGGTAATTGTGGAGGGTCATAATTATTCAACTCATTCCCTCGTGCTATGAGGGAACGCGCAGGCGAAGCCTTCACTTCAACAAACTTGGCTCCACGCTTAATGATGACGTAGTTAAATCAATTGGGGAGTAAGACCTATGAAAGCCATGGTATTGAAGGCGCTCTGTAACCTTAAAGAAAACCCAACACCGCTTGCATTGACGGAACTGCCTGTTCCGTCGCCCAAAGCTCAAGAAATCCTGGTGAAAGTTTTAGCCTGCGGAGTTTGCCATACCGAGCTGGATGAGATCGAGGGACGTACACCGCCGCCACAATTACCAATAGTTCCGGGACATCAAGTAGTCGGTCGTGTCGAAGCCGTCGGCAACAAGGTAAGCACTCTTAAAATAGGCGACCGAGTTGGCGTTGCCTGGATTTTCTCCGCTTGCGGCAGCTGTAAATTCTGTTTGGCCGGCAATGAAAACCTGTGTCCGTCTTTTGCGGCGACGGGTCGCGATGCCAATGGCGGCTATGCCCAATACATGACGGTTTCGGAAGATTTCGCCTATGCCATTCCTGAGATATTTTCCGATGAGCAGGCCGCGCCGCTACTTTGCGCCGGCGCAATCGGCTATCGATCACTACGCTTAACGGGGCTAAAGGACGGGCAACGACTGGGGCTGACCGGCTTTGGTGCGTCGGCGCATCTGGTGTTAAAAATGGCTCAATACCAGTACCCGAATTGCGAAGTATATGTTTTTGCCCGTAGCGCCAAAGAACGAGCGTTTGCCATAGAACTCGGTGCAGCTTGGACGGGAGACACCACCGAACGCGCGCCCCATAAATTGGATTGCATCATCGATACCACTCCGGCATGGGAGCCTGTCGTTGAAGCCTTAGCGAACCTGGAATCCGGCGGCAGGCTGGTGATTAATGCGATTCGCAAGGAAGGCGACAAGGGCTGCCTGCTGGCCCTGGATTATCCGATTCATCTCTGGCAGGAAAAAGAACTAAAGAGCGTCGCCAACATCGCCCGTAACGACGTAAAAGAATTTTTGATTCTGGCGGCGCAAATGAACCTCCAGCCCGAGATTCAGGTATTTGCATTGGAACAGGTAAACGAAGCGCTGCTTGAGCTGAAGGCCGGACAGATCCGTGGCGCCAAGGTACTGAAAATAGATTAGTAGTAACACTTACGGTAATCATACTTATAGAAATTTGAGCATAGTAAAGACACAATAGTCGGCCCTTTCAAGGTTATCGTAATGCCGGGGCGGATTTGTAATCTACATGATCTATTCCTGAGGAGGAGTCATGGCGCTCAAACAATATGGCGTTCTTAAAGGCAAGGCCATCAATAAAATAATCGGCCAGGGATCAAGCCCGCATTACGAAATTCATCTGATCGACGATACGACAGACTACCGCGTTGCCGTTAACGCAAAGTCCAATCTTGCGCCTTCCGAGCTGTTGTATCTGGTCATTGATGATTTCCAGCATCCTGTTCTGGCAAATCTGCCGCTTTTGGCTACGGGTTTTACCGCATTGCAGAGCGAGCCGAACAAAATGGCGCTGGATTTCATCCGCGGCAACCTGTTCGACCCAAGACAGATGCGGCCATTACCCCATAATATTCCCGGCCCGGATAACGACCTCAACGAAAAAATTGATGCCTATGTGCAGCGCGCCATCGGCGACGAAAGGGCGAGCGTCTATGCTTTCGGCGAATGTTGGGGGCCTGAACCCGGTACAAAAGATAAATATTTCGGTTTCCAGCCTGGAAACGGGATTCATGATATTCACATGAACCAAGGTAACGTCGGTGATTTTGTCAAGGATGACGGCGTTTGGCAGGACGGCGCGTTGCTTTTTCATTTTCCGGGCATAGATAAGGTCAATGTCGGTGTCGGCGCAGAGATTTGGCCCGAACAATGGGTCGCTATTTTTCTGGCTTTTCAGTCGCAGTGCTGGCATACCGACGATCGCACAGGCCACCGACTTCCTCAGTGCGAAGGAGCTATTATTCCTGAAAAAGAACCCCGCGTCCTAATCATAGCGGCGCTGGTCAACCCTGAAGGCACAGACCCTGGACATGAAACAGTGACCTTGATTAATCTCACTCCGGAAGCGATCGATTTATCCGGCTGGTCTATTGCGGATAAAAATAAAAGCCGCTCGGCTATCGCTGATCTCCAGATTAACCCTGGCGCAACCGGCGTTGTAAAATTGGATGGACAAGGGGCTCAGCTAAGCAACAGCGGCGGCATCATTACCTTGCTTGATCCTGATGGGCTTAAACATCACGGCGTGTCCTATACCAAAGAACAAGTTATTAGCGGCTGGACGGTATTGTTTTAAATTCACCTCGTTCCCACGTGCTACATCGCCAGCCATTAAGTTAAGCTCAAGGAGTACAAGGCTTGCCTTGTACTAACCGCTCCATTACTGCAAGGCCAGCCTTGCACTCCTCGTTGGAAATGCATCGCTATAACTTAATGTGCTACTTGATACTGCCGCCTCTTTCCCCACATTAAAAATTACCGTTAGCCAAGTGCCCCAGCTCCTTGATCAACGCAATATAGGGAAACAAATTAACCGGCAACGCACTGTTGATTTCCTGGTAAACACGCCGGTATCGGCTGATTTTATCTTGCTGATCCGACCGGTCGAAATAGTCTGCGCAGGTCTCCAACTTGCTCGCCAGAATGGCCTTAATCAAATGACCGGTCACCCGCTTCATGTCCTCCTGCAATTCATCCAATACTTTCCGCTCCCAAACATCGTGCATGGGCATTTTTGCCAACTGGTCATTGACTTCATCCACCCCCAGATAACGGGTAATTTCATTGAACAGCTTTAGGGTGGTGACAAAGTCCTGCTCGGTTTCGGCGGCCAAAGAGACGATCAGAGGGAAGTCATTGAGGCTGGCTATAAATACCATGCTCAGCGCCAACTGCTCGGGAATACCCTCTTGCCGGAATTGCTCCAACTGCTCGCTGAACTCGGCGTAGTCGCTTTTAAAATACCGTTCATAATCCTTTAAATGACGGAGATAGCAATCGACGGTCTGCTTATTCGGGCGGATTTTTCTTCCCTGCATCAAGGCCCAACGACAAAAGCCAACCAAGGTGTTTTCCAGCTGTATCAATAACCGGTATTGCAGTTCGGCTGAAGTGTTGTTGTCCAGCGCACTAATCGCTTGCCGCAAGGCATCGCCGTCTAAAACGCGGTCGAATGTTAGATAACAGGTGACATGATCTAGAGTGTTTTCGCTACCTTCGTTCAAGCTTAAAAAGCTGCAACCGGCTTGATTGATGATTTTATTGCTGACAAGGGTGGCTTTAATTTCATGGGCCAAGGGGTGTCCTGAAAGATAAGCGCCATACTGTTTACTGATCTGTACGGGAAAATAGGTTTGCAGATAACAGCTGCAACACTCTTCCTGCAACAAGGTGGATTGATCCTGTATCAGCTGGGTCAGGTACATTTTGCTGGCGGCCATTAGCACCGCAAGCTCGGGCCGGGTTATGACCTGACCGGGCCGTGACATGACCTCTTTGGTTTGCGGAAAACATTCTTCAGCCCTGTCGAAAAAACCGGCTGCATCCAAGCGTTCGGCCAATTGCAAATAAATCGCTGAACCTTCTTCGCAACGCAATTGTTCCAAGGATAAGCAAAGGCTTTGGGCGATATTATCAGCCAGTACCAACCGGCACACATCATCGGTCATGCTGATAAATAACGGCTGGTAGTCGGCGATCAGGTTTTTCTTCTGCAGACCGACCAGCAAGATTTTTAGATTCACTTCATGATCGGAGGTATCGACGCCCGCCGAGTTGTCGATCGCATCGGTGTTGATGCGCCCTCCCCTCAGGCTGTATTCGATACGCGCCTTTTGGGTAAAGCCAAGATTAGCGCCTTCGCCGACGACATCGGCGCCGAGATCGGCCGCATCCACGCGCACGTTATCGTTAGCTCTATCGCCGACATCCTCGTGCTTTTCCGTACTGGCTTTTACGTAAGTCCCGATGCCGCCCAACCATAATAATTCCACCGGAGCGGCCAGCAGGTAACGGATCAGGGATTCGCCATCCAGTGTTTTATAACGTACGCCCAACCATGCTTTCA
>DATBQC010000521.1:0-1797 GCA_036561065.1 Methylobacter sp.
CGATACCGGTTGACAAAGCAGTGAGCGCCGCATGCTATCGTCCTGCATATGGAACAGGGCAATAGCGCGCGGCGCAACGAATAACACTAACTTCGCAAAACGTCGTTAGACGGTAATCCCCCCATTTTTAGAGGGCGTTAAAAGTAGAGCCTAGGCCACAAGGGCCAATTTCTGCTTTGGGGTGATACCTCCAATGGCCATGTTGGGCCGTTCGTGATTGTAAGTCCAAAGCCAGTTTGTCGCGAAATCCTGAACTTCCTGCACGGTGTCAAACAGATGTTGGGCAAGCCAGTCGTAACGAACCGTTCGGTTGTAGCGCTCGACATACGCGTTTTGCTGGGGCTTTCCTGGCTGGATGTAGGCGATCTTGATGGCGCGCCTTGCAGCCCAGGCAATTAGATCGGCGCTGATGTATTCCGGGCCGTTGTCGCACCGAATGACTTTCGGCGCGCCGCGCCATTCGATGATCTGGTCCAGCGAGCGAATGACACGCACCGTCGGCAATGAGAAATCGACTTCAATGCCCAATCCTTCACGATTGAAATCGTCAATGACGTTGAACAGTCGAATGCAACGCCCATCGGCCAATTGATCGTGCATGAAGTCCATCGACCAGACTTCGTTCGCGGCAATCGGCTCGGACAGCGCATCGGGCTTTTCCCTTGCCAAACGTTTTTTGGGTTTGATTCGCAAATTCAACTCCAGCTCACGATAGATTCGATAAACGCGCTTGTGGTTCCACCCGTAGCCCTTCACATTGCGCAGGTACAGGAAGCACAGGCCAAAGCCCCAGTTACGCTGGTTATGCGTCAACCGTACCAGCCAATCTGCAATCTCGGTATTTTCGCAGGACAGCTTGGCTTGATATCGATAGCAGGTTTCGCTGATGCCGAAAGCGTTGCACGCGGCGTTTATGCTCATTGCATGCAGGCTGACCGCTTGTTGCGCCATCTCTCGCCGCTGAGATGGCTTCACCACTTTTTTAGCATGGCCTCCTGAATAACCTCGGCCTTGAGCCGCTCCTCCGCGTACATCTTCTTGAGCCGACGGTTTTCGTCTTCCAGTTCTTTCATCCTGGTCATCAGAGAGGCATCCATGCCGCCATAT
Source organism: Methylobacter sp. (assembly GCA_036561065.1). Classification (GTDB taxonomy): domain Bacteria; phylum Pseudomonadota; class Gammaproteobacteria; order Methylococcales; family Methylomonadaceae; genus Methylobacter_A. The sequence continues at coordinate 1,108 of DATBQC010000521.1, forward strand.
TTGGCTCGCCATTTGTAAAACGACGCGGAACTCATACCGTGCTCCCGGCACAATTCCGGAACCGGCCTGCCGGCTTCGGCTTCTTTCAAAATGTTGATGATCTGGCTATCCGTAAAGCGCGATGTCTTCATGTAAAACTTCCTTAAAATCGATTCAAGAAAATTCTACTTTTAAACGCCATCTTTTTCAGGGGGGATTACCAGACGACTACAGCTTTACCTTCGATTCAACGGAACCATCTTACTCGGAACGCGTGAAGACTCGCCTGAACAACAACCGTCTTGCAGAAGTACCGGGTATGCCGGCATAAGATTTCATGCCTCTGCTCGGTCGATTGCACGAGGGCCTGAAAATTCATCGCTTTTAATGCGGCAGTCCTGCTCGATGCACCTGTATGTCATCGGCGGCCATATTTGAACGCATGATTCACACGGCACCGTGGAACTGGGCGCCGCCAAAAACATACATACAGAATATATCTGCGGTTTTCTTCGCAATGTTCCCGCATGAAGTTCGGGATTTAACTCGAAGAAATTATTAGGCGACCGGCGTGAGGCATCAATCTGTTCTTGAAATGCGGCATTCCCTGCCTAACCCGGATGTACCTCCCAGATTGATTCAATGCCTCCATCATCTCGTTCCCCCAATAATAGTATGGTTCATCAAATTTTATTGCGAGTCAATACTCGC
>DATBQC010000522.1:0-1535 GCA_036561065.1 Methylobacter sp.
AGAAATGGATCGATGCATTATCCCAGTCCTCCGCTTTACTAATTGCAGGGCCTCCACGTGTGGGTAAAACTAGCGCCACACGATGGATTGCAGCTGAGTTCGCGGAGATAGGATACGCAGTAAAAGATGCCTTTGACATCGAAACCGCTGAACGTTTCTTATGGGAACCTGGTGACGATTACAGGATTGCCTTACTAGATGATCCTTTGGGCGGCGCTCATTCTGCTACTGATCCGCTTCGAATTTATTCACGTATCAAAGAACTAGTTTCACGTTTGAAGCCAAACAGGAAATTGGTGGTTGCACAAGCACAAGATCGTCTATTTGAGGTCACCAAGAAAGCAAATCTTTCTAATCTAAACATCGCAGGATTCCCATGGCAAGATCTTGGTGCAATTTCGTCTGAGTTTTCATGCAAATTGTGGCAACAGCTGGACGAACAATACAGTATTTCAGAACCTCTTTTCACCACAGTACTTGATGCGTTACAGAATAATAAGCTGAACCTTGAAGCCGGCTGTTTAGTGCATCTCGCTGTTGATAGTGAGAGATTGGAGGATCCAACAGATTTAGCTAGAGCAATACGCCTAGCTCACGAAGATGCTTCTGAGTTGGGTCAAGCGTTGTCTGAAGAAGTGAGTAAAACAGTGCTAATGGGACTGGCCGTTACCACATGCCCCGGTCATCCAGTCGCCGAGACTGAGCTTGCTTTTGTATTAGGATATGGCGGCAACAAGTTGCTTGGAATATCAAGAATCAAAGGTTCGAGGATTTCATTAGGTGGAGGTATGGGATTAAATATTCCTCAAGGCAATTCAACCTACGAATTATCGCCGCAACTAAGTAAAGATGATCAAGATGTCTTAGACAAACTGGAGCTAAGGCGGATTATCGAGTGGTTTGAGCAGGAACGGTTATCGTTCTCTCATCCGTTTTATCGAGCGGCAGCGGAAACATTGTTTAGCGGAGCCACCCGTCTATCTGTGCAGACTATCCGGACCTTGTTAGAGCGTGGGATATTCAGTCTGTCACCGATCACCTCTCGTGCCGCTGCACGCAATATTGATTGGATTCATGAAAAGCTTACAACTGAAACGGATAAGCTAGCCCTTATACAACTTGCCATTGATGCACTCGATTCGAGCTACCCATCTACACGGGACATTTGTTTTGGATTTTTGATACGCCAATTGCCAAATTTGTCAGCCGAACTGCGTGATGACCTTCCACTCTGGGTTAACAAAGTCACTTGGACTTCGCTGTCACTTGTAGAATGGATCGATGGTGAGCCCAGGTTTCCCATGGGAGATAATCTAGTTATCGAACATAATCTAGGAAGAACAGATAAGATTGAGACTGCAGAGACACTGTCCTTACTCAATGGAACCAGCACTACCAAAGTTACACCCGAATGCGCTTGGGCAGCTCTTAAATTCTACGAATATAATTCTGACGCAATTACTGCGTGTGCTGTCTCTCGCTTACTCAGCTACGATGAAGCACTGATACGCGCTCAGGCTATCAACATATGGCTG
>DATBQC010000523.1:0-1583 GCA_036561065.1 Methylobacter sp.
CCTATAAAGGCCTTGGTCCACTGTTTGTCAAAGGGACTTAGGTCTATTGCTAATGTCTACATCCTTGAGAAGGGTAGCCTTCAATCATCCATCCGTCCCCCATTAACAAATGGGTACTCTTTTGTTATGTACCGTGTGTACCTATTTTTTGCATAAAACATGTCGATTACTGAATTAAGCTCCGAAACCAAACGTCGCAGAACTTTTGCTATTATCTCGCATCCTGACGCGGGAAAAACCACCATCACCGAAAAACTGTTGTTGTTTGGAGGCGCGATCCAGCTGGCAGGCTCGGTAAAAGGCCGAAAAGCCGCGCGTCATGCGACTTCCGACTGGATGGAAATGGAAAAGGAACGAGGCATTTCGGTGACCACCTCGGTAATGCAGTTCGAGCATAAAGACTGCATCATCAACCTGCTCGATACCCCAGGCCATGAAGACTTCTCCGAAGATACCTACCGCACTTTAACGGCGGTCGATTCTGCACTGATGGTAATTGATGTTGCCAAAGGCGTTGAAGACAGGACCATCAACCTGATGGAAGTATGCCGCCTGCGTACCACGCCGATTCTGACCTTTATCAATAAACTGGACAGGGAAGGGCGCGAGCCTATCGAATTGATGGACGAGGTTGAAACCGTCCTGAACATCAAGTGCGCACCGATGACCTGGCCTATCGGCATGGGTAAGCGGTTTAAGGGGGTTTATCATCTGTACAAAGATGAAATTCATTTATTCAGCGCCCAGCATGGCGGCAAGATTGCCCAGGCCGAAATCATCAAAGGCCTGGATAACCCGAAGCTGGACGAACTGTTGGACGACCAAGCCCAGGAACTCAGGGATGAAATCAATTTGGTTAAAGGCGCCAGCCATGAATTTCATCTGGAAGACTATCTGGCGGGCAAGCTGACGCCGGTATTTTTCGGCTCAGCGATCAACAACTTCGGGATTATCGAATTGCTCGATGCGTTCGCCGAATACGCGCCATCGCCAAGACCGAGACCGGCGGAGCAGCGCGAGGTGCTGCCCGAAGAGCCCACTTTTACCGGTTTTGTTTTTAAAGTGCAGGCCAACATGGACCCGTCGCATCGGGATCGGATTGCCTTTTTAAGGGTATGTTCCGGCAAATTCGACAAGGGCATGAAGATTCATCACGTCCGTATTGGCAAAAATATCCAGGTTGCCAACGCGATCACCTTTCAGGCCGACAGCCGCAAAAGTGTTGAAGAAGCCTACCCCGGCGACATCATTGGCCTGCATAACCACGGCACCATCCAGGTTGGCGATACCTTTACCCAAGGCGAGACGCTTAAATTCGGTGGCATACCTTATTTTGCGCCGGAATTATTCCGCCGCGTAGTGTTAAAAGACCCGTTAAGAGCCAAAGCCCTGCAAAAAGGACTGGTACAGCTGACTGAAGAAGGCGCGACCCAGTTATTCAGGCCGCTAAAAAATAACGACCTGATTCTGGGCGCGGTCGGTGTTTTGCAGTTTGACGTGACCGCGTTCAGGCTCAAAAGCGAATACAACGTCGAATGCGTTTATGACGCCATACCCATTTCAGCCGTGCGTTGGGTAAGCTC
>DATBQC010000524.1:0-1637 GCA_036561065.1 Methylobacter sp.
CGCCCTTCGCGGAAATATCTTTCAGACGCTCGTCGACATCGAAAAACCCAGGCTGCCCGACCATCCAACGGATCCCCTCCAGAAACAGGCAAAGAGAATCACAAAATTACGCTAACCGCACCAGTTTTTGGAGGTCTCCACCTGGCTAAACCGATATCCCGACATTATTCGGGCGCGAGCCGACGCAACGGCAGCGCGAACGGTACAATTCGCACCATCGGGAGCGCTCAAGACAGCCGTATCAGTGCTCCCCGTCCCGATTGAGGGCAGCTGTGGAAAACGCCGTTTTGCTGTTGATGGCGTTTCCTTAGACGTGAGGCACTATGCGTTTTTGAGTAGCTCCTCCACATCTTTATTAATCTTTATGTGGGGATTTGCCTCTAACAGTGTTCTAACAACATCGGCGAGTGCAGGGCGTCCGTACGCCATGTCGGTCATTTGAATAGTGATGTGCTTTCCATCACTGTCTCCCGTTATCCAAAGCGAGTTGGCATCGCCGCCAAAAATATATGTAGGTTGAAGAATCAGCCGATCAATTTTTCCGAGAAGTAACGCCTTCTTGAACACAAGATATGATACGCGATAAAAATTTGTCTCATCTAGGATGCAATATGTGCCGTAGCGCAAATCTAAAAAGACAAGTAGTAGAAATGCAAGGATGCCGAAAAATAATTTGTAATCGCCTTCCGATGTTGGCGGTCTAAAGGCAAATACAATTGCCCATCCAAGGCTGATCAGCCCGAGAGGAAGCAAAATGTACGACCATCAAAAAGAATATTTTTTTGCGACCATATTACGACATCACTTAATCCACTTTAGGTTTAGGACTTTTTTGAAGGCAAAAAAACCATCTTCAAAACAGCCAACACTTGTTCGATTTTCGGCGTGGTTTTCAGCCACCGAATTCGTGGCGAGGTAAGGGCACCACATTGCAGCGAGTGAACGCTCTCGGTCGATATCAGCGACAAGCTCCATGGGCCAATTGTACTAATGAAAATCGTTTCGCGCGACGTCTGTGGAGACAGCGTCGTGTCCGATTTGACAACTCTTTGACAGGTGTTTTGGCTTCCATTCCTCGTTATTTGGATGAGCGGCCGAATCCGCTACAGCTTCGATAGCCGCCGAAGTTCAGCGAAGCGACGCACTGCCCCAGTTCCAGACATTACTGATGCGACAACGCAAGTTTACATCATCTTCGATGGTGCGTGGTTTGAATCGATACCGAGTGCGCTCGCGCTGCAAAAATATCTTGTCGCCGTCAAAATTGCTTTGTGTTCGGTGTCCGCCGCGCCACTATCCTTTTCTCGAAGAGATTGGCGGCAGGAGGATTGTCTATGTCAGACAACGTCACGGGCATGGTCGCGCACTGGATCGTTCAGACAATTTCTGCAACCGGATACCTTGGCGTGAGTTCGTTGATGGCACTGGAATCTGCATGCATTCCGCTGCCATCAGAAATCATCATGCCATTTGCAGGTTATCTTGTTTCGATAGGACGCTTCAATCTTTTTTGGGTTGCAACCGCAGGAGCGCTCGGCTGCAATATCGGCTCGACGGTCGCCTATCTAATAGCCGCACGCGGAGGAAGGGCGGCGATCGAAAAGTGGGGCTCACTCCTGTTGATGGGCCCGCACGAG
>DATBQC010000525.1:0-1589 GCA_036561065.1 Methylobacter sp.
ATGATCACAGGTTTGGCAGGTCAGGATTTTTGGGAATTTGCCGGAAGGAAGCCGGAGGGCGATGAAGGTGAGACTCTTGAACATCCAGCGACTCCATAAAAGGGGCGGTTGACGCGCCGCAGGAGATCGCTTAAATTCAACACCGCATCACCAGGGTTGAATTTAAGCTTTTCCAGCGACAGTTTCGGAAACCGGGCGGCTCGGGGCTAACAACCTCGGGCCGTTTTGGTGTCCGGTCTACTTTTCCCTTTCATGGCAGACTGGTGTCCCTGGACTCTCGCCCCTGGCCCATAGCCGAACGCATCATGCAACGCCTCTGAAAATTTCGCAATATGAATGGCGCTTGCTGGTGCATCGAAATGCAGCCGTAAGCTTCAGTTGCATATGATGTGGGCGCGCGGCCAAAGGGCCGGTGATCCTCTGCACGTTTCGAGAGTTGAATCGTCCTGACATCTCAAAACCCTCAATATCCGCTAGGCGCTATAAATCATCATTGACGGGCTTGCTCAAAATCTACCGCTAAGGAACTCGGATTATGGGTTGAGTAGCAGGAGCATATCGCCACTCAGGCGGGGATTTCTCCATGATGACCTTCTGCAATATATTGGGGAAGTTTTGTAAAATGAAAAAGCTACGTTTTGTTTCGTAGAAGTATCGTAACTCAATAAAGGCGTTTGCGCCTATGTCGAGAGCATATCGCAAATCCAATTGCAACCGCTCCCCTTCTGGTAGCTGGCGTATGTAATTTAGCTCTTTTTGTCTCTCCGGTCGTGTGATGTCCTCATTCCAAAGATTTTCAAGGTGTTTCCTTGTTGACAAATCGAGGCGGAGAAACAGACTTTTTAAGTCATGCCCTTTGTGAACCTTGCCGGTTTCGATGCACAAAAGGCACTTGAGATAAAGTTCACTAGCGAATGCGGACAGCATCATCGATGGATGAGCTATTAGCATAACTTGGTTAGGGTCATCGGCCGAGACACTTTTGCGTAACCTGTGATCGCTCTCATGAAAATGAAAGGCGTGCAGGTATATCTCGTATGGATCGAGCGCGGCTATGGAGGATTTCATCATCACCACTCGCTTACAGGCACAACCTCCAAACCAAGTTCTATAAGGCTTGATGGTTTCAGCCCGAAATTTGACGGCGCAATGAAGCGCCGCCACTTGTCATCATTGATTATGCGTCCGCGTATTGGTCGCAAGTCGCATCACGATAAGCGCGTTGCGCTCGCACCAACGCCTGACGGTATTTCTCGCTATTGTCTTCGCAACCGTCTTGGTAAGCGCGGATCAATCTTTCATTCTCATTGTGATGAGCGACTTGCGCCGCAAAAATCGAATCGTTGAACGCTTGTCGTGCGTTGGCTTCAACAATTGCCAGTTCGCTACTTTCATCGATTGTCGCTATTTCTTTTGTCATTGTGTTTCCCTTTTGATTTGTTAGGCACGCATCATCGTGCCAATGATTGTCATGTGGTTTCACTCGCATTCAATTGCGATGGTTCTTGATGCGTTATTTTGAATTCATGTCCGAGTTCATTTGCGGCTTGGATAATTGCAGCAATGGCGGTTGGAACATCGACATTGAA
>DATBQC010000526.1:0-2482 GCA_036561065.1 Methylobacter sp.
GGTCCTTAACAGGAAAGAATACGACGAGATGCAGTCATACATCAAAAAACTAGAGAACAACTGCAGACAATTCTTTGACAAATACAATGAGCAGTCGCAAGTGCTAAAACCATTGAATCGACACGTCAAGGAACTTAAAGATCTTGTCGAACTTAAAAACAAGCTCAATACTCTACAGTCTAAAAAACAGATTCTAAGTTTAAAAGTTAATCAGTTCGAAAAGCGTGTTGCAAAGATCGAGGATCGATTAGAAAAAGTATTAGAAATGGTCGAGGTGCTTCAAAAAGACCCAACAAATACTGAAATTAGGGATAGGATTCAAACTGACGCCAGACGCATTCAGATTATCGATGTTCGTCAGTTAAAGGGTGACGTTGAAGAATCCAGGATGAGCTAAGACAGATACATCTTCAGAGCTAATGAGGACAAACATGTTTTGACTTGTCTGATAAAGTAGATCGCCCCGAAATCTCCCACCCAAAACACTCTAAAAAGGCGAGTGACCTGAAGGCAATGACGCTAGTCGGCTATAGTAACACCAAGAAAAAAAAGAGCGGGAACCCTCAGTTTTGTTATCAATGACACAACCACTACCATCGGAGGTATTCCCGCTATGAAAAAACACATTTATCGTGCCAAAAAAGTCAACAGTCAACGACATTAACTGGAACCTGGTCAAGGAAAATCTGGCAGGAGATGCTGCTGTGTTAGTCGTCGATGTTGCCAAAGAAAAACAATATGCCTTATTGAGCACTAGGAGGCTGTCGGACTTATCAGCCTTTAGGCCTCATATATTGTAAAATGACCTTAAGTTCAACACTTTCACTGGCAAGATTTCATGAGTCGTTTTATCCAATATGATCGAAACCAACAGTATTTGCTTCCGCCGTCTGTGGACGAATGGTTGCCAGAAGGACACTTGGCGCGGTTTGTCGTTGAGGTGATCGATCAGCTCGATTTATCAAAGTTGACGGGCCGTTATTCCGGGAGTGGTTCAGCGGCTTATCATCCGTCCATGATGTTGGCGTTGCTGGTCTACGGCTATGCCAGCGGCACCTTCTCCAGCCGCAAGATCGAGTGGGCGACTTACGACTCGGTGGCCTTCCGGTTCATTGCCGCCAACCATCATCCCGACCACGACACTCTGGCCCATTTCCGCAAAACCTTTCTGGTGGAGTTGGAGGACTTGTTTGTACAAGTTCTGGCGTTGGCTCAAGCGATGAAACTGGTCAAGCTGGGACAAATTTCGCTGGATGGCACCAAAATAAAAGCCAATGCCTCAAAGCACAAGGCGTTGTCCCACGGTCGCATCGAAAAGCTGGAGGCGCAGCTGCGTGAAGAAGTGCAGGCCTTGCTGAAAAAAGCGGCGGATGTCGATCAGGAGGAATTGGCCGACGGTATTGATTTGCCGGCCGAAGTCGCGCGCAGGGAAGACCGCTTGAAAGCCTTGGCGGAGGCCAAGACCAAGATTGCCGAACGGGTTAAAGAGCGCGATGAACAGGCCCGGAAAGACTACCAAGAAAAACTTGCTCGCCGTGAGGCCCTACGCGCAGCGGGTAAAAAGCCCCGAGGCAAAGAGCCGAAAGCTCCCGAAACCGGCCCCAAAGCTAAAGACCAGATTAACCTGACCGACGAAGAATCGCGCATCATGCCGAGCGCCGATGGTTTTGTACAGGGCTACAATGCTCAAGCGGCCGTCGATGTCGACAGCATGCTGGTTGTCGCCACCAGACTCACCCAGCACACCAACGACAAACAGCAAATCGAGCCGATGTTGAGCGAACTGAAGGCTTTGCAAGACAACCTCGGCAAGCCTGACACACTGCTGGCCGACAACGGCTACTTCAGTAACAATAATATCCAAGCCTGTGTGAAGCAGAAAATTACACCGCTGATCGCATTGGGCCGCGAAGCCCATCACCTGTCACTGGAACAACGCCTGACACCCGACGCGCCGGAACCTGAAACTGCTGACTCGCTGGTCAAAATGGTCTGGAAACTCAAAACCCAGAGTGGTCGTGCGCTTTACGCCAAACGCAAAAGCACGGTCGAACCGGTGTTTGGAATCATAAAACGGGTGCTGGGTTTTCGCCAATTCTCGTTGAGAGGCCTCGACGCGGTAACGGGTGAGTGGAAGCTGGTGGCAATGGCCTTCAATTTAAAGCGGATGCAGGTGTTGGCAGCAGGATAGCGGGAAAAGTACTTCGAAATCACTCTTGGCTGGGCAGAACTGAGATAAAAACCGGGTCATTTGAATGTGAAACAGTGATAATCGGTTCAGGAACCGAAGAATCATTACCACCAAAAATCCATTGGACATGCAATAAGCAGAATGCCGAGCCCTATCCGACAGACTGCTAGTGTTTGCTCCAATGCCGCCTTTGCGTGTTCGATCAAAATATGAGTGTGCCCTGCCTCCCCTTGAGCTACCGCAGCATCAACGTGGTTCTGGGCTGCAACGAGATGATCTTCAGCGAAAACA
>DATBQC010000527.1:0-5563 GCA_036561065.1 Methylobacter sp.
GTTTATGTCGCTCCGCCGGATTATCACTTGCTGGTTGAACAAAACCGTCGATTTACTTTCGCATTGTCGGAAGACGAACCCGTAAAATCGGTACGTCCAAGTATTGACGTTTTATTTAAAAGTGCGGCGGAAGTGTTTGAAGCCGGTCTAATTGCCGTGATACTCAGCGGCGCTAACTCTGACGGTGCAGATGGTATGGCGGTCGTCAAACAACTGGGCGGTTTGTGTATGGTATTAAACCCACTCGATGCGGAATTCAGCACCATGCCTAATGCCGCTATTCAGCAAGTCGATGTCGATTATGTTGCCGGTATAGAGGACATTATCAGTCTGTTGGTTTCGGTGGACGAAAAAGTATGACGGAAAAAGCCAAAATTCTTATTGTCGATGACAACCCAAGCAATCGTCTCGCCATACGCGTTATTTTGAAAGGCGTAGATGTTCAACTGCACGAAGCAGGTAATGGTTTTGATGCTTTGACTATGGCAATTGAGACCGAATACGCACTGATTTTACTTGATGTGCAAATGCCCGAAATGGACGGCTATGAAGTCTGCGAGCAACTGCGTGCCGATGCTCGTACTGCCGACACACCGGTGATTTTTTTAACTGCCGCCTATAAAGAAAATAGCGATAAAATGCGCGGCTATAGTGCGGGGGCGACGGATTATCTGACTAAGCCACTAGACGACCACATTTTGAAAGCCAAAGTTCATGTGTTCTTACGTCTTTACCGGCAATATCAACAACTGCAAGAAAATAATGCTGCACTAGAATTGGCGGCTTCAGTTTTTGAATCGCAACAGGGTATTGTGATTAGTAATGCCGATAACATCATTATTCGCGTTAATAAAGCCTTTACCGAATTAACCGGCTATAGTAGCGATGAAGCCATAGGTAAAAACCCTAACATGCTCAAGTCGGGTCGCCAGAACATGGATTTCTATCGTGGCATGTGGCAAAGCATCGAAAAGTTGGGGGTATGGCAAGGTGAAATTTGGAATAGACGTAAAAACGGAGAAATTTATCCCGAGTGGTTGAATATTACCTCGGTTAAAAGTGATGGGATAATTGTCCATTATATAGGCACGATGACCGACATCAGCGCCTACAAAACGGCCGAAGCGCAAATTCACCAACTGGCATTTTACGATCCACTGACGGAACTCCCCAATCGCCGCTTATTGACAGAGCGTTTACAGCACAGTATTGATATGTGTTCACGCGATGACAAACTTATGGCGTTAATGATGTTGGATTTAGATAATTTCAAACCCGTTAACGACAGTTTAGGGCATTTGGCCGGAGATGAGCTGCTGCAACAAGTTGCCGGCCGTTTGTTAGAGCGGCTGCGTAATATGGACATGATTGCCCGTTTGGGAGGTGATGAATTTACTGTGTTATTGGAGAACATCAGCCATGCCGATGACGCTGCCTATGTCGCCGAAAACATTATCGCCGATTTAAGCAAACCTTTTAATTTGGTTATTGATCCCAAACATGAAGTGCGTATTGGCGTGAGTATTGGTATCAGTCTGTACGGGGCACATGGAACAACGCCTCAATTGCTTATGGATCATGCCGATGCCGCCTTGTATAAAGCGAAAGGCAGTGGACGCAATTGCTTCGCTTATTTTTCTGAGGATTTAACAATTGCGGCGCGCAAACGTATCGAGTTGGAAGCGCGTTTGCGGCTTGTTATTGAACGTGAAGAATTAATGGTGTATTACCAGGCGCAAGTGGACATTGCCACCGATAAGATTATCGGTGCCGAGGCTTTAATTCGTTGGCAACAGCCAATAGAGGGTTTTACTTCTCCCGGACAATTTATTAATTTTGCTGAAGAAACAGGGTTTATTGCTACTGTCGGCGCATGGATACTGCGTGAAACTTGTCGCCAAGGTAAGCAATGGTTGGATGCCGGTTTGCCGCCCATAGTTCTGGCGGTCAATGTCTCGCCCCACCAATTTCGGCATAGCGATATGATTGGCCTGGTTGATGATGTGCTGAACGATACCGAGTTTCCCGCACACTATTTGGAATTGGAACTCACCGAAAGCGGCTTGATGGATAATCAAGACAAAACGCGATTTATTCTGGATAATCTACGTCAACTCGGTATTCATCTTGCGATTGATGATTTCGGCACCGGCTATTCCTCGCTGGCCTATCTCAAGCATTTCCCTATCACTACATTAAAAATAGACAAAAATTTTATCGACGACATTCCATACAAACAAGACGATATGGCAATCGCCGCAACCATTATCGCTATGGGACACATACTCGGTTTCAGGGTTTTGGCAGAAGGAGTGGAAACACCTGAACAACTGGCTTTTCTTCGGGACAAAGGTTGCGACAGTTATCAAGGCTACATCAAAAGCCAACCGTTACCTGCACTGGAATTTGAACAATTGCTACGCAAACAGCAAGGAGTTGAATTCGCCCAAATAAAGACAGAGATTGTTGGTGTGGTATAGGTGCTTCAGGTCACAAGTCTCTTTTACGATCCTTAAGTTGCTGCAATACTTCAATGCCTTTTTTCCGCTGCACCCTGATAATTTCCAATTCGGTTTGATAGTGTTTTATTAAGCAATCATCGTCAGTCTGCTGCAGGGCATGGGTGATTTTTCGCTCTTTTTTCTTGAGCTTAAGCAGGATTTTTTTTAACTCCTCGATATGTTGCCTTTTTTTGTGTTTCTCAGTGTCAAAAAAGGCCTGTAATTTATGGAGCAGCTTTTCTATTTTCATGGCAGGAGACCGGTAGGTGAGCAGTTACATGACGCTATTTCGTATCGACTGTTTGGACAACAGCATTAATTTCAGTTTCATTCAGGCTTAATTGTTGTTCAACTCCGGCATTGCCGGTGCTGCCGTGTAAGAATAATGTTTCGGCGGCTTTTAACAGGTTTTTCTTAATGCTGCGCATATAGGAACTGTCGTTAATCAGCGAAGAGCCGGTCTCAGGAGTTATTTTCCGTTCCCTGATCAGTGTTTCAATGGCGCGATTCATTAGCATGTCGTCATCTTTGATGGTCGCTTTTAACGCATCCAATGACAATAGCGGTAATTCATTGCCTTCAATTTCATGTCTGAAATTTTCAATCTGCTGGATATGAAAGACTATTTGGTAGGCGATTTTTTTGTATTCATTGATGGCGGCCTGATTGGCTGATGTCCTGAACCGGATCCAGTTTTTCTGCAAGTGCTTGGTGTCTTTGATAGCCTCGACAAGGTGCTTATTGGCCTCGCGCAGCCAGGAAAGCTTCGCGGACTGGGTCATCTCCCAAGTGAATCCGGCTTGGCTGATAAAAGCAATGATGGCGCTGTACAGGCCTTTTATCCGCTTTTCATAGCTGGCATCTATGTCGTATTCAATGGGCTGATCATTTTGTTCGATGAGTTGTTGAAGCGAGACGTCGTTTTGAAGATCATGTCTATGCAGACCAAAGGTGTGCATAATGATATGGATGGCATTTTCATACAAATGGATGCTTTCCAGTCTGACCGATTCAACGACGGTTTCAGGAAAATCCATCGCGGATAAGTCCAAGTATTTTGGTTTAAAAATGCCGGGGCGTTTTTCTATGAGTATTCTTTCCAGTAGGGTAACCTGCTGGTTAATTAGCGGAAAAAACAGGATGATGCCGGCAAGGTTAAACAGGCTGTGAAAGGTTGCCAGTTTCATCGCATTATCCGAGACGGCAATACCCAAATTTTTGCTGATGATGTCAACAGCGATGCCGAATTGCTTAATAAACAGCAGTACAAAGATTCCGGTACACAGGTTAATCAGCAGATGTGCGCCTGCCAGGCGCTTGCCCTGAATGTTGGCACCGAAAGAGGCGATGATCGCAGTGACGGTGGTGCCGATATTAGCGCCTATGACCAGCGCCAGCGCATTATCATAAGTGATTTGATGCACGGAAACCGCGGTAATGGTTAGCAGCATGGTGGCGTGGCTGGACTGCATGATGATGGTGGCGATGATCCCTAGGGCAGTGTAGACCAACAGACCTTTGACGCCGGGCATTGCGTATTCGGCCAGGTTTATGGTGCTTTCAAAGTACTCGAAGCTTTCCTTCATGTAGTGGATGCCGAGCAGCAAAAAGCCCAATCCGGTCAGGATATAGCCGATGCCTTTTAATTGTTTGCCGTTCTGGAATATGCATAAGACGCCGAAAACCAGCAGCGGCATGGCGTAGGTGGCGATGTTGACTTTCAGCCCCAGGCCGGCGATCAGCCACGCACCGGTGGTCGTGCCCAAATTGGAGCCGAAAATAATGCCGATGCCGGCGACCAAATCAAGCAAGCCCGCGCTCAGGAACGAAATAGTGATGACTGATACCAAACCGCTGGACTGCATCAATGTGGCCGACATAAAGCCGAAGCCGAAGCTTTTCCAGGAGGTGTCGGTGGTTTTTTGCAGAATCCGTTCCAGTACGCCGCCGGTAAAGGCTTTAAAGCCTTGCTCCAGAGACAGCATGCCGAACAGGAATATCGAGACCCCCGCCGCAATGCCTTTAAATTCCTCGCTTAGCCAAAAGCCGTAAGACAATAGCGGGATGACGATCAGCAAAAGAGCTTTATGCATGTTATTTTTTAAATGAACGGCGATCGATTGGTCGCCCAAAGAGGCTAGATCGGCGGTTGTTTTGCGCCGGTGGATTTGATCTGCACCGTATCGCCGACAGACAATTGACCGCATTGGTTGTGCAGGGCGTTTTGTCCAAAATAAACATTATTCTGCCATTTTCGGGTGCGGATGAGCGTGGTTAGCGGTTCCTTGCCAATTCGTGCGGTTTCAGGATCAATGGCCGGAATGGAACACCGGGAGCAGGGCTTGGGTAGTCTGAAATCTATAGCACCAATGCTGATTTCGCGCCAGCTGTCTTCTTCGTAAGCGGGGCAGCCGGAAATAATTAGGTTGGGCCTGAATCGTGTCATCGGCAAATTCAGCTGCATTTCATTGTTTAATGCAGCCAGCGAGTTTTCTGAAATAATCAGGAAAGGAAAGCCGTCGGAGAAAGCGACCTTGTCGGTAGGTTGTCCATAATTGGAGTCAACCGGGCGGATAGCCTCGTCGGGCTGATAAACCAGTCGGCAATCGTGCTTTAAAAAATCGCTGAGCCATTGGTCGGCCTCGGCTGAAACGCTACGGGCATCGCATTGGTCTTGCCAGATAGTGCTGTTAATGATTTGTCCGTCGACAGGTTCAAGAGGTAAAGATAGGTTTCCCAGGCCCGGTGCGGACAGGATCAGGTTTTGATCGGTGAGTGCGGTTTTAATTAAAGCCATTTCCGGCAATTTCCGCTGGCTAAGGAATTGCCGGTCGTTGTCGATAATCATCCATTTTCTGTCGTGCTGAAAACCTTTTTCAGTGACAGTCCAGCTGTTGGCTTGAATGCCTGCCAATGACTTTACCGGATAGACGGCTATGCCGCTTAATATATAGTCTGTCATTGGCAACGGCTTGTGGTGTTATTAACCCAGTAATGATTTTACAGCGTTTTCGGTTACGTTGCTGTGAGCGCCTTGTGTTTGAGAAGGGTTGCTTTGAATG
>DATBQC010000528.1:0-2292 GCA_036561065.1 Methylobacter sp.
CTTCCTGAGTAAACGACTCGCTTAGCAGCACCCTGTTTCCGGGCACAAAATACCCGGACTCCGCCAGCTGCCGATGCCGGGCGACTAAATCAGCGGGGCAAACGCAGTCGCCGTCAATAAACAGCAAGTATTCGCCTTGACTGGCAGCAACCGCCTTATTCCTGATGGTTCCCGCCCTAAATCCCCGATCGTCATGATGCACATACTGAATGGGCACCGGGCTTTTAGCGCAACAAGCCTGAGCTTGAGCCTGATTGTCCAGTGTAGAGCCATCGTCGGCGATGATAATTTCAAACGCCGAATCATGCTGGGCAAACAAGCTGTCCAAACAAAGCTCCAATGCGGCAGGCCAGTTATAGGTGGTTACAATAACGGAGATTAAATTCATTCTTAACGAGGCGGACGGTTTTGCAATTCCAGCAATTTAAGGTATTTGTAATAAGCGCCTTCCGCATTGGAAATCGACAGCATCAACCCTTGCCGTCCATCCAGAATGGCGGCTTTAAGCCAATAGGTTCGAATGAATGTCCAAAGCCCTTTTAAGATGGCTTTGCTTAAGGATGAGCGAACGCCCCGCTGATAAAGCAAAGCTGCGCCCAACGTTGAATAGCTATTCACTTTATGCAAAACCTCATCCAGGTCTATAAAAGCATCATGCAACAACGGCGAGTTCATCCGCCCGATTTGCCCCTGAACAATAATCCTCTCATGCACGACTGCATCGGTGAATTGGCCGCTATCGCGACGAAACAACCTCAACACATAATCCGGCCACCAGCCCCCATGGCGCATTTGCCTGCCGCAGTAGCTGGAAAGACGAGGGATTTCGTAACCATGATTGTCTTCTTGCCCGAGCGCTTTTTCGATCTCCGACCTTAATTCAGGCGTTACCACCTCGTCGGCATCAATAGAAAAAATCCAATCGCCACTGGCTTTATCCAGTGCGCGTTGTTTCTGAATGCCGAATCCTGGCCAATCTGTTTGATAAACCTTATCTGTAAATTGGCGACAGATCGCTACCGTATCATCATCACTGCCGGAATCCAGCACAATAATCTCATCGGCCCATGAAACCGACTCAAGGCAACGCGCTATATGACCGGCTTCATTTTTTGTAATGATGATTACGCTGAGCATTGTTTATTTGGATTAGTCAGTTTTAAGAAGGCGAAGCCTTAGACGGAAATTACCCAGAGACTTAGAAGCCTCTACTCCCAAGAAAAAGCACCTTTTTGTCTTAGCCCGTGCATAGTCATACCGAACTGAGCGAGCTCTTGCTCGCGCCATAGCTTTTGCTGCCGAACCCTTTTTATTTTCTTGAGTTTCCGTTCCAGCCAGCTCTGTTGCAATAAACGGTAATTATACCGGTATCCCAAGCCGTCTTTCTCAGCCAAACCACGCTCCTGCTTCATCGCCGATTGCGTAATCGAGCCGTAATGATGTAGCCAGGAACTCCCGGTCATGCCGATAGGAATACCGGCTTTATCCACTTCGTGAAAAAACATCGAATCTTCATAACCGAGTAACTTAGGAATAGGTTGAAAATACCCGATTTCCAGCCACACCGATTTATGCACCGCAAGACAAACCGCGTGACGACCGCCAAGCCGAAGGGCGTTTTTCATTTTTGCTGAGGACTCGATCGCGAACGTATCGAAATCATAATCAAGAGGGCCTTCAATAAGTGCCGGCGAGATGATTTTCAGGCCATTTTGTTCGGCCGCACCAATCATATTCTCAATCCAGCCTTGCGATACCAGCACGTCGTTATTCATGATGATCGTCCACTCGGCCTGTAGCGCTAAAGCGCCTTGGTTCCACGCCACACCGCAACCCAAATTGGCCTGATTAAAAATCCGTCCGCCTAACGGCAATGTTTCGAGATAACTGCGTGTTTCATCCGTAGAACCGTTATCCACCACCACCAGCCGGTTGAGGTCAACGCCATATTTAATCATACTGTCCACGCACTGACGGGTGTATTCCACTTGGTTGTAACAAGCGAAGGTGATGGCGTAGTCTATTTTGTTCATGTTGATTTTAAATGTGTGTTGGATTGCATGAATGCAAGGAGGGATAGGCTCTTACGCAAGCAATCATTACGGCGTTAATAGAGAACAAGCATCCCGCATCCCATGATGCTTATGGTTGAAATTATAAAGCAGGAGGACAATAAAGCAAGCCGACAGGCGTCGGCGCTTTTAGACATAGGCGAATAAAAACATAAACATGACAATGCTAATTGTCATGTTCCGTCTGTTGGCTGCTTTTGCGCGATCGGGCATAGTCAAT
>DATBQC010000529.1:0-2516 GCA_036561065.1 Methylobacter sp.
TTCTCTTACAGCTTACACAGAATCTACTTTGCCTATATGTGTTCTACCGTACCGACTACGACTAGTTTTGCGGTTAAAGTATCTTTACGGTTAGAGCTATATTCGGCACAGACCGAGCTGTAATAGCACCTGACCGTAAGCCGAGTTTTAATTTCTGTACTTAGAACTTATCTCCGTAGACCGTTTATCCTGAAACCCATCGAAGGATTTCATCAGCCTACTGGATAGTCGCTTAAATAACTGGAGATTTAATCATGAAATACCTAATTAGAGTTTTTTCCGCATTTTTTTTG
The DNA here is from genome assembly GCA_036561065.1 of Methylobacter sp. GTDB lineage: Bacteria > Pseudomonadota > Gammaproteobacteria > Methylococcales > Methylomonadaceae > Methylobacter_A. The sequence goes on from DATBQC010000529.1 coordinate 294, forward strand.
GTTCTGACGTTAATGACTGCCGCAGGTTGCGCATCGACGCCAGGACATGAGGGAGGCGGAGAATATGTTGACGACAGCGTCATCACCACCAAGGTCAAGGCGATGTTATTCGATGAGCCCAATCTGAGATCCGGATCTGTCAATGTTGAAACTTTCAAGGGCGTGGTTCAATTGAGCGGCTTCGTGAATTCCAGGGCCGATATTAACAGAGCGGTCGAAATTGCACGCGGCGTCGCCGGCGTGAAGTCGGTCAAGAACGACATGCGCCTTAAATAAACCAGGAAACTATCATGGAAATCACAGACAAAGCAGCTAATCTAGCACATGAGGCTTTCGATACGATCGCCAGTACGACCCATCAGGTCGCCGAAACAGTGGGTGAAAAAGGCGAGCAACTGAAAAATGCCGAGCAGCAAATGATGAGGAATTGTCGGGGTTATGTCCGCGACAATCCCATAACGTCGCTGGTTATCACTGCGGCAGTCAGCTTTGCTCTAGGCCGTCTATCGAGCCGACGCTAGGCCAACCGTCAAACGTTATAAACCTTGACTCCGTAACTGGCATGCGGCTCAAATTAGAGAGGTAACCATCGTGGAAACAATAGACAACGCATCCCATTCCGCACATGAGGCTGTCGATAAGATCGCCAATGCGGCCAATCAGGCCGCCGAAGCGATTGGCGAAAAAGAAGCAAAACTAAAGAATGCCGAACAGCAATTGATGGAAAATTGTCGCGATTATATCCGCGACAACCCCGTTACATCACTAGGCATTGCCATAGCAGGCGGCTTTCTGCTGAGCCGCCTGTTAAGCGGCTGCCCGTCCGACCGTAAATGACCATAAACCCGAATGACAAGCGGCTCAAAACAGAGAGGAAACCATCGTGGAAACTATAGACAAAGCATCCCATTCCGCACATGAAGTTGTCGATAAGATAGCCAGTGCAACCAGTCAGGCCGCTGAAGCAATGGGTGAAAAAGGCGATCAACTGAAAAGTGCCGAGCAACGAATGATGAACCAGTGCTGCGGTTATGTTCAAGACAATCCAATAACGTCGCTGGGTATCGCAGTAGCGGCAGGCTTTCTGTTGAGCCGACTGCTAAGCGGCCGTTGAACGGGCAAGCATATCATGGCTCCGAACGCCGTAAATGATCAAACTCCAGGACAATCTGCAACGCGCGGCGACTCGGTAAAAGGTTCTGGTGTACTGGAAGATGCCCAGTCGTTATGGCAGGAGCTACGTGAGCTAAGCCATGATCGCTTCCGGCTCGCCGCGCTGGAAACGCAACGGGCGGGCGATAGTTTGGTGTCCATGCTCATCGCGGGAGTGATGGTTGCCGTTTTGTTAATCGGCGCGTGGTTGGGGCTTCTGGCCGCCGCCGTGTTATGGCTGGTTGAGCATGGCGTCGTGGCGAGTAGCGCCATACTGCTTGCCGTCATTTTCAATTTGTTACTCTCGTTGATTCTCTATGCTGTGATACGCCGCAAAAGTCGTTATCTGCAATTTCCAGCCACCCTCCGCACTCTTCGGACCAGCTATCCAGAGCGACGTGACAAGGTGAAATCATGATGGCGGTCTACCTACCCAAGTCCCTGACAGCTCAAATCAATGCTGCCGAGCGGCAGGTGTTGAATCGTCAACAGGAGGTCGGCATCCGCACCGCTACATTGGTTAGGAATATACACCAACAGATGACCGCTCCGGCAACTTTGCTGCTGGCCGGCGGCATCGGATTTATAATTGGCGAACTCACCAAGCGTCAAACCTCCAAAAAACGCCCAGGCACTGTCGACAAGCCGCAGGCTACCGAAAGCTCACCGTTGAGGATCGCGCTGAATCTCATAACCTCGGCTCGAACTTTATACACGGCCTTGCCCCTAGTCTGGATGATGAAGTCCTACTGTCAACCGGACGCATCGGGTCAAACTCCGTCGCGTCATTCCCAGCCAATGACGGCTTCCCGTGCGGCACATAACCGACGAAGCTCAGGGTATAACTGATTATGACCAACATGGTAGATCATTCTTGGGCAAAGGAAATCCATACAAAAATTGCTTTCCCACGAATTTTCAGGAGTACATAGAAATGTTAGCCATATTGAACAAAGCTCTCCCCCTTCCATTAAGTCTGGTTCTTATGTCCTCACTCCCTTCCTGGGCCGCCTCCAATAATGAAGACATCCCTGCAAATGAGGATGCGGCGACCCGGCAGATGGTGCGGAT
>DATBQC010000530.1:0-2799 GCA_036561065.1 Methylobacter sp.
CGTTCAGGATTTCAGCTTTCGGATAAGAACCAGTCATGGACACGGCATTACTCCTAACCCTTATCTTAAGGGTGGGCCGTGTCCGGGCAATTACGGGGCTACGTCACGAGAGAGCAAGGTAGATCGAAACGAAGGCAATCCTGAAAGGCGGTGCTCAAGCGGATAAGGGCCGTTGGGAGTTCCCCTTTTAATGCTTAGCAGCTAAGAGGCTCTTTATGACGGCGTCCGCCGTGAGTTCGCCAGTTTCAACTTTTTCTTGAAGGAATTTAGTGACCAATTTACGAAATTTGCCACTGCCCAGCGCTCTACGAACGTCCACATCAAGACGATTGCCTTTTTGTTTATTACATTTTCCACAAATAAGCTGATAGTTCTCCCACGTCGTCTCCCCAAATAGAGAATACGGCCAGACGTGGTCGCCCTGCAAATGGTCAATGGACCTGAAATCAAACTTACTCTCACAGATAGGGCATGTGTAGTAGAATACTCCTTGTTCGGTGTCCCTTTCTCCAGCCAGTCGAAACATTATGTCCTTCCATCCCTCTGGGAAGTTACGGGACAGTGCCGAATCACAGCAAATATACTTGGGATGAGGACCTACATTCGGTCGATTTTTTGACATAAGGTCACCGTTGCATCGATTTGCTTCTTTTGACTGGGCCATTTACCCTTTGCAATCGGATACGAAACCCCAATCTCGGCGCTAATTGCCGTTGGACCTTCCGTCAGAAATACTTGGACAAGCTCCCACTGACTTTCTCGAAGCTTATCGGGGGTGCCCCAAACTTTTATAGCACTGGCAATAAAGAGCGCAATCTTGGTCGCTGAGTTTGGCGCGATCTGCGGCACTCTAACCATCTTAATTTCATTGAACCAAAGTTCAAACTCATCGAACCAGCCCTTTAGCATGTTAAGATTAGCGAGTATCTTCGCCCCCTTTGTATAATTTCGGTCTTCATATTCCAGCTGCGCCGTATAAATATCTAAAACGGAAGCAGTCTTTCCATCATATTTTATGCTAAGCTGTCTTTCCGCGTTTCTACTCCCAAGAAGCATCTCAAAATTCGCAATGTCCCTACAAATTACGTAGTATAGAAACATCTGAGAAGGCGCTTGTCCGATTACATGCCAATTGTCAGTCCACCAAAGCGTCCATCCTTTAGGGTCACTCCATGGATAATCGATTCCATAATCATTTTTTGCGGCGTCAATCATCCTCTTGGAACCCTCACGCTTGGGATCATAAACGCCTGCGAGGCGGATGAAATACACGCGTTCCGACTGGCCGAAGACCGCTAAGCGTAAATCCTGAGCGCTCAACGGAACTCCCGCCTGATTAATGCGGCGAAATATCTCAAGTCGTAACTCCAGATCGAGCTGAGCGGGGAGTTTTATGATTGTTAAAACATATTTCTTAATTTGTTTTTGTATCTTTATGGGCAAGTCTTTGAACTTCTTTCCTTGAATTATTGGCCCCACGTTATCTCGGTATTCAGCATCGTCTTCGCGAACTAAAGTAAGTTCGTTTGCTAAAAAATCTCGGATTGTCGCCACCCGTTGTTGTCCATCCACGATTTCGTTTCGGTCTGGTGCCTCTGGGTACACGATCAGCGGCGGAATTGTGATATTATTTATGAGAGATTCGATGAACAGAGACCTTTTTGACTGGTCCCACTGCGAAGAATCCCGCTGATAATTGGGTACGTAGTACACCTTGTCATCAAACTGATCCATAAATCCTTGAATATTCATTGCAACAGCGTTTGTATCGCCTCGAACTGCGGGCACGAAGTCTATAATGTGATCTTCTGAATCTCGCTTCTCAAATGTTTCACCAACGTGTGAGAGATCGCCGTTCTCAACTTCTGGCTCTTCATCTCCACCGACACCCACTGGCCCCTCTTTATCCTTAGCGCCGTCACCCAAAAGATAAACAGAACCGCCTTTCCCCCGCCCTGTATCTACAAGGCCTTTCTCGATTAGATGCTGCCGAACACGAAAATACTTCTCCTCCCCCCAGCCTAAAGACTCTCGGAGTGCCATGTTTCCGGCACTGCCTCCGAGGTCACGAAGATTTTTTAGAAGAAGTTCCGCGTCAGGCGTTCTCGACATTATAGCCTCCAAAAATTGACCTTGACACGTTCAACAACTCTCTTGGCTGAGGAGATTATGTGCTGATCCCTTGGTCGCCGCCAGTGCATTTTCCTTCAAGTTAATGCTGGCGAGATATCGCGGAGATGGAAGACCGGAAAGATTTCCGATCATCATTCGGCGAACTGTTTTCAAACTTCTCCGCCTATCGGCGACCATACCTCCCCAAGGATTTTATCACGCCGGGAATCTTTCTCCGCATGTGCGGTTCTGTTCCAACCACCGCGTTCAGTTCCGCCGTAATCTCATTCTCAGATAGGCCAAGCCGACTGAGGTTCAAACCAGTCATGAACATTTCGTGGTTCCGCCCATCCTTCATTGAACGTAGGGTTGCCGTGGCGGCGTCGATTTTCTCAGGCGTAGCCTTGGCCACCACAATCGAATTCGCCGCCAACCTCGGAACCACCGCCATGGCGGTCTTGCCGAACATCACGGGATCGATGCCGCAACGCTCCAAATCTCTGGTCTTCGGTCCACGAGTGGCGAAGAATGCCCATTCCTGATGGGCGCGATTGGTGCAGGGTAGATAGAACGATTGCACCCCAGAACGACAAGCAGGATCGAGTTTCGCCGACTTGGCCGAATACCCATTTTCCTCCAAACGCGACACGGTGGCGTCATACACCGCCTCATGCTGTTGCAGCGTCG
>DATBQC010000531.1:0-3902 GCA_036561065.1 Methylobacter sp.
GCTGTCTACAACAATCTGCTGCAAAAATCGGGTGTCCATATTATCAATGGCAAGGCAAGATTGCGTGATGCTCATACTGTTGTCGTCGCCGGTACAGAATACAGCGCCGAACGCATAGTTATTGCAACAGGGGGGTGGCCGTCTGTTCCCGACATACCCGGCAAACAACATACCGTCACATCGAATGAAATGTTTTTTCTCGATCAATTGCCCAAACGCATCATTATTGTCGGCGGCGGCTACATCGCGGTGGAATTTGCCGGCATACTTCATGGCCTTGGTGTGAATACGACAATTTGTTATCGTGGAGACAAACTACTTCGTGGTTTTGATGAGGATATACGTGATTTCTTGGCCCATGAAATGATCGCGAAAGGTATTAATATTCTTTTCAATACCGATATTGAGGCTATTGAAAGCACAGGCGATTGCTTCGCGGTACGGCTTATAGATGGCGGCAAAGTGAGCACAGACCTGGTTATGTATGCCACCGGCAGAACACCGAATTCAACCGGATTTGGACTGGAAGCGCTTGGCATTGAATTGGACGACGAAGGCGCCATTAAGGTTAATGACGACTATCAAACCAATGTGCCGTCAATCTATGCGCTGGGTGATGTGACTAACCGGCTCAACCTGACTCCGGTAGCCATCGCAGAAGGCATGGCTCTGGTGAATAAGTTGTATGTCAATCAACCGAGACCGGTCGATTATGACAATATTCCCACCGCTGTTTTCAGCCAGCCCGCTATTGGTACGGTAGGTTTAACCGAAGCACAGGCGCGCGAAAAATACCCGGACATCGACATTTACCTTACCAGTTTCACACCCATGAAAAACACTCTCTCCGGCATGGATGAAAGAACCCTGATGAAGATGATTGTGGTACGCAGCACGGACCGGGTTGTCGGCATGCACATGGTAGGGCCTGACGCCCCGGAAATTATCCAGGGTATGGCCGTTGCCATTCGAGCCGGTGCGACCAAGGCGGTCTTTGACTCAACAATCGGCATACACCCTACTGCTGCCGAAGAATTCGTTACGTTGCGTGAAGCTGTGGCTTAAGCAGTATGGACATAGGGGCGATTCCGATTCAGCCTTGTAATTCGGGCATGCTATTTATGTTCGATATTCACGGGCTTCAAATGTCGGGCAACGAAAAGATGTTGCCTGACCTACAACACACAGCAACGCACAGGAGCCTTTATGTTATTAAACAAGCTATCAATTCCGGTCATGCTGCTGACTGGCGCGTTATTCTATCCGCCTGTGTTCGCCCAGGAAGTGCCTACCCCACAACAAGCCCTACAAAACTTCGGTATCGGCGCGGAGCAAATCACCCAACTTGAACACGGAGAAATTGTCGGTTATGAAGTCAGCGAAACCAGCCAGGAAGAGTTAGCTATCGGTATGGCCATGATACTCCCAGTGGCCTTGCCTAAAATCATTGATTACATTAAACGCGGCAATCTTACGGCTACCGAAAGCAACCTCATCGCCTCTGCTCCGCTTGCCAACAACGCCGATATCAACAGCTTCAAGAAATTCGCCTTTAGCGATAAGCAGGTCGATGAAGCCAAAGCGTTTCTGAAAGCTGAACCGGGCGATAAATTCAACCTGTCAAAACCTGAAATAGACAGTTTGAAAAGTTTGCAAGCCAGTCTGGGAGATGCCGACGACAAAGCATTGTTAAAAGCTGCTAACCGAAAATATCGGGAAATTTTATTGCAACGCTTGCAGGCTTACCGGAAAAACGGTTTATCCGGGATTGCACCTTACAGCCGCGAGAATGGCAAAATCGACGACCCGGCAACGGAATTGCGCGCCGATGCCGCCAACGGCAAAGCTTGGGCACACTACTTTCCGGAGCTGCAACAAGCCTGGCTAAATTATCCAACCGCATTACCGCAAAATTCCACCGAACAGTTCCTCTGGCTGAATCGCATGGTCGAAGACCGGCCTACCGCTATACTCATTCATCGCATTATGGTCACGAGTGAGGCGGGCGGAATTCTTATTTCCCGACAGTTTTATGTCGGACACTCCTACAATTCCAGCCATGTGGTTGCAGGCGGCTTGCCATATAAAGATGGCACTCTGGTGTTTTATTCGACCCGCAGCTCAACCGATCAGGTAGTTGGCATGGGCAGAAGTCTGAAACATGTGGTAGGCCGCGAGCAAATGAAAAAAGAAATGATTAAACGTTTGCAACGACTCAATAAAGACATGAAGCGCAAGGAATCAGTGGTTGGACAGTGACGATTAATTTAACAGAAGCATACATCGTTCCCACGCTGGAGAGACTGTGAAAGTATTATCAAAAAACAGGTAAAAAGCATTATTCACCACGAAGGCACGAAGGCACGAAGTACACGAAGTACACGAAGAAAATAATTTCTTTTTATTCAATGTATTGAAAGCTTCGTGCTCTTCGTGCCTTCGTGGTGAGTTTTTTAATTTTGTTCAAAAACGAATACTTTCACAATCTCCGGAGCGTGGGGACGATGCAAATTAGCTAGGTACAGGTTAACGCTGCTTGCGTTTACGCCAGATATAAAAACCTGTTCCCATTAACAGCAACGGTATAACTACTAAAAAACCAAAGCCGATGACGGCGACGCTGATTTGGCTTAATTGCAGGCTTTTATCGGTTGCGATTTTGGCCGGGATGTCGATAAACCGGTCATCGTGGATCAGCCAGTTGATCATTCTCAACCCCATGTCCAGGTTGCCGACATTGCCGAGATAGGCGTTAGATAGGAAGTCGCCGTCACCGACAACGACGATGCGCTGTTCGGGCCTGTCCTGAGCCTGTCGAAGGGGCTTGCCGGCCTGTCCTGAGCTTGTCGAAGGGCGGGTCAACACATAGGCGAAGGCGAGCGGGCCTTGTTTTTCGTTGCCGTCGGCATCAAACAGAATATTTCCGGCTATCGGGCCGGTTTCCGTCCATGACTGCGTTGCGCTTTTGAGTAACTCTACGGGCGTAAAATCGGTTTCATCGCTGATTTCCAGCGCGGCGGTAACCGGATAAACGGTTATGGTTTGAAAGCTCTGAGTGATCGGGTGGGGCGGATAGTCGCTGGCGAGCACGAAGCTGGGATCGTTGATGCCGTAAAGCTTGGATTTGCTGTCTACCAGAGTTCCTGGCAGCTGGCGCAAACCTAGGGTTTGCAGCAATGCGTCCAAATGGTGATTGCCTGGATCGGTTAACAGCAGCAGGTTGCCGCCTTGCTGGATATAGTGTTTGACCAGTTCGAGTTCGCCCGGCAGCAACGGCACGGCGGGGGCGGAAATTACCAGCAATGCGGAGTTGCTTGGAATGTCCGGCATGGTCGCCAGATTGAGCGCTTGAGCTTTGATTTTACGGCGATCCAGTTCCTTGCCGAATTGGCCTAAATCGAAGTTGGCGATGCCGTCCGGGGCACGCTCGCCGTGGCCGGTCAGGAAGGTGACCCAGCATTCATCGGCGTTAGCCAATTGCAGCAACGCATTGGTCAGCGATGATTCGTCGATAAAGTTCAGTTTTTCGCTGCGGCCCTGATATTCGACAATAATAAGGCCCGCCGCATCTATATTCAGTTCGCGGGTTTTTTCCGGCTGCGAATCGGGGTCGATAAAGGTCAGCGCCAGGTCGGCTTTATGGCGTTTATAGCGGGCGACCAATTGGGCAATCTGGCTTCTTAGCGACGGGTCTTTTTTAATGTAGGCGGTGAGCTGTATCTTATCGGGCAGCGATTCCAGCAGTTTTTGCGATGCCTGGGACAGGCTGTTGCCGCTGTTTCTGGTTATGTCGGTTTCCGCGCTGTAGCGGGAGCTTAACCAAGCCAGTGCGCCGAGCAGGCACAATAAAGCCAGGGTGATCAGTCCGTTTTTTAGGCGGATTTGCTGGTGTTTATGCGGCG
>DATBQC010000532.1:0-1638 GCA_036561065.1 Methylobacter sp.
GGGTCTTGAAGGCGGCAAGGGTGGCGGCGTGAGGGCGCGGATTTCTTCGTCCTTCGAGACGCTCGCTCTTAACCGAACATCGTCATGTCGGAAGCGCCCACGGCGATTCGTGGGTCATCGGAGGGGTGATGAACCTAGATCAACTTTTCATTTTTGTTGAGAGGCTGCGAAGGGAGGCTATTGGTGAACCGAATTGGATTGAAGACAAGAGGGTGTTCGAGTACCAAGATAATTCAGCAAAAGTCGTTGCTGTCTTAAAGTTAATAAGAGCCACGCAGGCTGTTAGTTCACTTAATATGTTGTGTCGGCACGGGCTCTTCATCGACTTTGGCGTTATCGTGAGGTGTGTGAATGACTGCATCATGGAAGCCTACTTTCTGTTGGAAGAGTTTCCGAATACGTCTAGTAACGTAAATCAGTTCGTGAAGGAATTTTTTGAAAGCACCATTGATGGGCATCTGTCAAAGGAAACGTCACCCGTGCCAACCCAAAAAATCAGGAGTGCAATGGTGCGCGTTTTGAAAGATAGGCAGGATCAAAATACACGAAAAATAATAGATAACGTATACAAAACGTCCTCTGGCTACGTTCATGCAAACTATGCGCACATAATGGAAGTTTATAATGGTCACAATCATGACTTCAGTTTAGGAGGCGTCCCTTCCATCCAACAGCGCCGAATGCGAATGGAGTTTGTGAAACTGGCGACAAATTCGATAACGGATGCGGCGGCGTTTGTCGCATACACTTTGGATCTGAAAGACCTGTACCATGACATTGTGCACAGCTGGCAACAAATATAGACTCTCAAATATTGCATTGCGTCGCTTAAGTCGTCTCATATTCCTCAGAAACCACACGCCTTGAGGAACCCAACCAGCTTGTCGGAACCTTCCTTGAGCCCGCATTCGCCGGATGACCATGGATTTTGCTGTACAATTTCAGCGTTTATGGCATAGTTTCCAGAAGGTTATGCTTCTTTGATCGAGGCGGCGATGACGACCCCGGCGGGTGAATCGAACGATAGCGTATGTCAGTAAGGAACTGCTGGAGGATATTCAGGCAACCGTGGAGAGGTTTTCATCGCCTCAAGAGGCCACCCCATTACCCACATCTCTGACAAGTGACAGTAAATCAAAAACATGACGTGAGTTCGACATAAGGCTAGGCGATGACTGGGAGGTGGTCGATCTCTTCGGGACGAAGGATGAGCGCTAAAGGGACAAAACCAGCGCTCAAGAACGAACGTCGGCAGCTACTTCACAGCTTATGGCCGTGATATTTCTCGGAAAGGGCCGCCACTGATGGGGAGCTGACGATTTCCGAGCGGAGCTTGGCTGGTGGCGTTTTAATGGCGGTAGATTTATTTGTTTCCCGCCCTCGCAATTTGACGGCATCTACGTCGCGCGTCCGCAAGCTCAGGAAGTGGCTCGGGGTTGTGCGTCGTATTCATGATCGGGGAACACGCATTAAGCCGTTTCCCCCATGAATTGCGATAAGTGCGGCATCGCGTCGGTTATTGTCGCGACGGCCGCCTTACCAACCAACGATTCGGCGTAAGCAAAAACTTCTTTCAGAAGCGCCCGCATCTGCTTTTCGCTGAGACCAAGGTTGCCCAATTTGCCGCCGAGAATATTC
>DATBQC010000533.1:0-1736 GCA_036561065.1 Methylobacter sp.
CAGCGGTCAGGGTTGCTAGGTGGCTCCAACGAATCGGGGCCACCTAACTGCCAAATGGCGCTTCCCTTATAGGGTCTGGAAAAAGCGCAAGACGGCAATTATCGCAGTCATCAATGCGATCACTTGATCGTATAGCATTTACGATCCCCTCTATCGCGGGAATGGGTGGTTAGCAGCGGCTCTTTCCCGCGATTAGATGGGACCATAAGGAGCTTAAGAAGTTCTTAATTTGCCACTTGGCACATTAACCTTTGGAGTGCCAATGCCCGCCACGATCGCCGCCCTTACCGCGTCCGCTGGCGATCTTATCCCACCCAAATGCAGAACGGCATAGTACCGCCGTTTCTCGCTTCCCTCAATCGGCGACGACCACGCATTGACCCGCGTTGATTTCGCGTTCCCCTCAAGATCGAAAACCTCGACAATGCGTTCTCCAAGAAGCTGGAAAACCTGCAAGCGGAAGTGGATTTGCGCTTCGCGCACTACAACCTCGTGCGCCAGCACAAGACGCTTCGCGTAACCCCGGCCATGGCGGCGGGCGTTGATAGCCGGCTCTGGTCTATGGAAGAGTTGGTTGAGGCGACGACGGAATGAAGGAGCGCCCTTGGGAACGGTCCGAGGGGCGCTTGCGCTTTGGATAAGAGAGCTAGTACCATTACGGTTCGCGCGGAAATTTTCTCAACAATTAGATACATTAGCCCGCGCCGGGAGTGACGCGCGCCATGCCAGACGAATTAGTAATTTCATCTATTGGACAGGCTGAGCAACTGTTGCTCTCGTTCATTGATGACCCTGAGTTCTCACCATCCGAGTCTATGAAGTTAGGTGATTGGGTTAGAACACACGTATATATACCCGATGAAGATATACACTCTGAAATTTCTCCTCCATACATGGAGGCATTTTTAGGAGTTCAAAAATCAATATATCTATTTGCTGCATATGCTAAGTTTGGTGTTGCAAACCCACGTTTGCTATCAGATTTAGATAGACATAACTTCGAAATCATAGTAAAAGTTTCAGGAGGAAGTGCTGAATACGTTGCTGACTTATCTAAGGCGCTCGGGAGGTGCTTAAAGGTGCTATCTGGGAAGATGGATGGTAGGCAAGCCACCCTGGTTATCCTAGGGCTAGGGCTCCTATTTACAACTGCGTGGTGCTTCCCTTCTTGGATAGAATCTCAACGCGCGATTAAAATTGATGAAAACCATTCGAAGGAGCACATAGAGGCTTTGCGCGCGCTAACAACTGTTAGCCATGGAAAGGATGAATTGTATAAGAAGCTTTTAGAATTGCTTGATAAACAGGGCCATGCGGGAGAGATTGTTATCGTTGCCGCTAATACGGCTTACGATGCGCTGCTTAAGGCGGCGTCAAAGACAGATATGTCGATCATAAACGGTCAGGCCTTAACGAGTGGCGACGCTGACCTGTTGCGTAAAACCGCGAGAAAGGTTTCAACAAAACGATATGTCATCGAGAGAGTCAGAGTTGTTGATATAAATACCTCTGACCCCAAGAAAAATACGATGGTTCTTATGAATGTTGACACGAATGAGCAAAACAGAATGGCGCTATCACATGATCTTTTCGTCCACGATGACAGGAAAAAGCTAATAAAATCTTTGGATACACTTGGGGAGCTATGGGCCGAACTGGCGATTAACGAAATAGATGGTGAGGTTAAATCGGTTGAGTTTTTGCGCACGGTGGAAGACCCTGAAAAAAGCAGAGGC
>DATBQC010000534.1:0-2473 GCA_036561065.1 Methylobacter sp.
CATAAAAACAATATTTAAAATTTTCTCTTCTCCAGGCCTATTTTCCGCTAACCAACGCCAGGCCTGTAGAAACTGACCAACAATTTCACTTGTAGTCAAATTTCTTTTAAGTCCTTGTTTTCCTGTAAAACAAAAAGAACAATTCATTGCGCAGCCAACCTGCGATGAAAGACAAATAGAATATTTATTATGAAACGGAATAAGGACGGTTTCAATTTTATGATGGTCTTTAAGCTTAAAAAGAAACTTTACCGTGCGATCTTTTTTTGACTCATGAACCGTATCGATTTCGGGTAGAGAAAAGTCGAAGTTATTTTCAAAAAAGGCCGATGAACATTTGGAAATTTTATCAAGGCATTGAGTATTTTCTTTTTTCTTATAATGCCAATTAAAAAGAACTGTGGCTGCGGAGTGGTTTAAATTATTCTGATTTATAACTGTTTCTAAATCGGAATAATTCAGGTCATAAAAGGATTGTTTCAAAAAATGTTTCCTAGTAATGTTAGGTTTAATCTCAACAAATGTTTTGTAGTGTCGGATCAAGTTCAGCGCTTTACAAATGATTTCTCTCTATGGTCTACTCATCGGTTTCATCGGCAGGCGTTCCGCCCTCGTTGCTGCGCAATGTGGTTACTGTTTCGTGTAACCGCCGCAGAGCGGCTTCAAGGTTCTCTACGTCCTCCGGGGAGTAGTCATTAAATATCCGGTTAATGAATACCAGATGCTCTGGGAAAGTACGTTCGTACACATCCTCGCCAGTCGGCGTCAGGCGTACAATCTGACTGCGGCCGTCAGTTTCTGAGGCAACCCGTTGCACCAGTCCTTTATCCTCCAGGCGGCCTATTACGCCCGTTAACGTTCCTTTGGTAATTAAGGTTTTCTCGCCCAGTTTCTTGAAGGTCATGCCGGGGGTGTCGCCTAAGGTGATAATAATATCGTATTGCGGCAGCGTCAGATCCAGCGTGTGAACATGGCTGGCAGCGTAAGCTAAAAAAGCTTGATGCGTCCGTAATAGTTCGCGCAGCACCGTTGGAAATGTTGAGGTAGAAGTCATATTTTTATAGTAATTGTTTTAGTTAGTACCAAATAATAACCCTAATTAAAGTTAACCTCAAGATTTTTAAAGATTAAAAACGAATCCACTGCGTTATTTGGACACTGCCAACTCTCATTAATCGTCAGTAAAAGTCGGGACCGAATGAACGGCGATAATTTGCAGCAAGTCGGTAAGCTCATCACATCCGCCCTACAGTCAAAACATTTATCTAATTTATTGCCTATGCAACGAGTTATTTTTGGTGTTTTCGGCAAGACTTGCCGACGATGCGGCTTCAGGCGAGCGTAGTCAATGACTGCTTAATTTTGTAGGCATGCGAATATAATGTTTTGATAAATAACAGTTATATTGATAAGTGCGAGTAGGGTTGTCGACTGGAAAAACAGGCCTCATAAAAAATAGTTCTGATTAGAACGAATAATAGTTCTAATCAGAACTATAACTGATAAACTATAACCATACCTAGCGAAGAGCTTGAATCTTTCTTCCGAAAAACTCATCCATTGTTAGGTATTAATATTCTGTTTATCTACTATGAGGTTTATCCCATGAACACATTCAAAAAAATCCTGGCTACTATTGCTATGGCTGCAATGACATCAACCGCTTTTGCTGTGGCGAATCCGTCGTATGAAGACGTTAGAGCGGCTATCGACAATACGCTTGCGAAAGTAGAAGAGGCTAAAACTGCTCTGGACAATGGAGCGAACAACGAAGTAGTGATAGATATGGTTACCGATGCTCGCCAACTGCAAAAAGATATTGCCAATAATGTGCTTGATCTAAAACGCAATCAAGCCAGCAATGTGTTGAAGCAAGCGCGTACGGCTCTGTCGAACAATGAGCCGCAATCGGCTAAAGAGTCTTTAACTGATGCGCTAAACCGGTATAAAGAAATTAAACAGCTTTATGCCTCTACACATTAAGCTAAAGGTGGATGCGCCGTCAGGTAATCCACTTTAAAAAGGTTACAAACTAAACCCTTATTCGGAGATTCCGAGTAAGGGTTTTTTTTGACCGAAAGCGAAGGAGGTACAAGCCTGTCTAATGCAGACTTATTAGCGCAACCAATTGCTCTTCATCAACCGGTCTGGTTAAGCAGAAATCAAACCCGGCAGCCAACGCTTCAGTTTTTTGGCTGTTGTCGGCAAAAGTGCTGATGGCGGCGACTTTTAACGGGTTGTGTTGGCTCCTCAGGATTTTTATCATCTCCAGTCCCGACATGACCGGCATGCTGAGATCGATAAGCGCCATTTGATAGTGGTTTTTATTGATGAATTGAAGTGCTTCGGCACCGTCAGCGGCGGTGTCAACGGTGTAGCCGTTGACCTCCAGCAGGTTGGCGAGTATCAAGCAGTTTATTTCACTGTCATCGGCAATTAATATGCGGTTTTCTGTTTGGAGTAGATTCTGGTT
>DATBQC010000535.1:0-1772 GCA_036561065.1 Methylobacter sp.
AGCTGATCTCTGAAAGACTTAGATACGACGATTTTGTCACTGTGCCTCTTTCTGTTTCTGATAAGCGTTAGGCGCTCGGCATAGATTTGACCCATCGTGGCGAACATTCGGCAAAGGTGGTCCACGATATGATTCTCGTGGTTGCGACGATCTGCATCTCTGCGAGCGGGCTGATTCACGCCGGGCGTTCCGACGAGGGCGTTAGTGGAATGATGTATTCGGAGGTTTTCATATTAATGTTTGCAGGGCTTAATCGCTTAATTAGGGCGTGGGAATCAATATACGTCTGCTAGTTCATTGACTCAGTTAGAAGGTGCAGAGAGGCGAGCCAAACCGTTCACGAGTCGCCCGAAATGTAAAGTCTCCAGCGGGTGTTCGAATGGTTGCGGCGCTCGCGACACCTGAACCTTTTGTCGGTATCTGCGCACTGGTTTTCAAAGCAACCTTGCTACGCGACGCCCAGTTGAGAAGCACTTTTGAGGAGCTCATCGATGGCTTATAAAAAGAAGGTTATATATGACTTCGGAGCAAATAACGGCTGCGATATACCGTACTATTTGATGAAATCCGACGTGGTCGTTGCTGTTGAAGCTAACCCAATTCTTGCGGATGATTTAAAATCGAGGTTTCATGAGCAGGTAGCAAGCAAAAAGCTCGTAGTTGAGAATTGCGTTTTGACAGTAGAGAAAGGAGGGGAAAAGAGGCCGTTTTATATACATAAGACATCAACTGGCAGAAGTCAATTTCCTCGCCCGCCTGAGGCGGAATTAGGCAATTTCGATGAAATATTTTTGGATTCCAAAAACGTAATTGACATTATAAATGAGCACGGAGAACCGTTTTATATTAAAATTGATTTGGAAGGCTATGATCATATCGTTCTTAAGAATTTATTTTTAAATAAAATTCGCCCGACATTCATTTCGGCGGAATCGCATAACATAGAGATATTTGCGCTATTGCTTGTTCTCGGTGAATATAAATCCTTCAATCTTGTCCATGGCCCGACTGTTATTACTAAATACAAGGATTGTGTAGTAAGAAAAGAAGATGGCAGCTCCGCATTTTACTCCTTTCCACGCGATTCGGCTGGTCCGTTTGGGGGGGATATTAAAGGCCCGTGGATGATACCAAATAATTTTTTTGCTTATTTGGCATTTGAAAAGCTTGGCTGGAAAGACATTCATGCCACAAATCTTATAGATCCGGATCCTGAATTCCGAGTTGATTTTGGCACATACCTAGGCGAGGCGCTGAGGGCTCGACTACTTTTTATATTGCGCACTTACACGCCGGGAGCATATGGGGCGCTAAGAAAGATCTGGCGGTTTTTCTACAAGCATTTTGTTGGCTTGTAGTAAAAATCAGACGGAAGAGTCCGGCACGTGTTGAGTCAATTCAAGAGCTTGCGTCCATTGACGCAGTCCCAA
This sequence comes from Methylobacter sp., assembly GCA_036561065.1. Taxonomy (GTDB): domain Bacteria; phylum Pseudomonadota; class Gammaproteobacteria; order Methylococcales; family Methylomonadaceae; genus Methylobacter_A. The sequence goes on from DATBQC010000535.1 coordinate 1,431, forward strand.
GCGATTGAATCTCACCACTAGGTTGTTGAGAGCAGTTGAACGTAGAAACTCCGTTATGGATGTTGCTATGTAGCGTCCTTCCTCACGAGCTTTGAAACGGTTTTCGCGCGCAGCTACTGCCTCGGCTGCAAATGCGGCAGGTGCCCGTCGGCGCTCATCGCAGAGTTGATCCATTCCTGTGAGTATCATGAACGATCTTTCAAACATCAAGCTCGCCGTCATTGGCCTCGGTTATGTCGGTCTGCCGCTGGCTGTGGAATTCGCCAAGCATCGCAGGGTCGTTGGTTTCGACATCAATGCAGCTCGCATCGCCGCGCTCAAAGCCGGCCATGACGCGACGCT
>DATBQC010000536.1:0-4745 GCA_036561065.1 Methylobacter sp.
GTACTGGTCCAGAACCGTTATGGTACCGCTGTTTATACTTTGCACATTAAAAGCGACGGCTAAGAATCCTAACAACATCAATATACTGGAACTTTTCGTCACCCATCCAGACGAAGAAAAACATTACTTCCCTGAAAGAACGCTGTTAAATAAAATCTTTTTGGGTTTGGATAAACTGGGCTTGGCCACCCGCCCGTTAATTCCGAAAAAAGCGCATGAGTTGGCCATCGAAAAAGCCAAAACCTGGTTTATCGAACGCTTAAACGGCGAAGACGGCCTGGGCGGAATTTTCCCTGCAATGGTCGGTGCTTATGAAGCCATGCTGTTGCTGGGCATGCCTAAAGATCATCATCATGTTGTCACGGCACGTAAAGCCATCGACAAATTACTGGTCATCAACGAGCATGACGCCTACTGTCAGCCCTGCTTGTCTCCAGTATGGGATACGGCACTGGCCGCGTTAGCATTACAAGAAGCCGACAAAACCGGCAACAGCCAAAGTCTGACCCGCGCTTACGACTGGCTTAAAAGCAAACAGCTGTCAGACGAACCAGGCGATTGGCGAATTTCCAAGCCCGACCTGAAAGGCGGCGGTTGGGCATTTCAATTTGAAAACCCACATTATCCGGATGTCGACGATACCGCGGTTGTGGCTTTCGCCATGGCAGAATCGAACTTACCTCATCTGGAAGAATCGATACATCGCGCAACCCGCTGGATAGTCGGCATGCAGTCTAAAAATGGCGGCTACGGCGCGTTTGATGTCGACAACACCTATTATTATTTGAACGAGATTCCATTTGCCGATCATGGTGCGTTATTAGACCCGCCTACTTCCGATGTCAGCGCGCGCTGCGCGATGTTGATGGCTAGAGTGGCTCAGGATCATAGTGAGTATTTGCCCGCATTAGAGCGCACTATCGAATACATCCGTAGCGAACAAGAACAAGACGGTTCATGGTTTGGCCGTTGGGGCACCAACTATATCTACGGCACATGGTCGGCATTGCTTGGACTTGAGCAAACCAGCCTGCCTAAAAACGATCCGATGTACATCAAAGCCGCTACATGGCTAAAAAGCGTACAACGCGGCGATGGCGGCTGGGGTGAAGACAACTACAGCTATCATGATACTAGCCATAGCGGAAAATATCGTTTCAGCACCGCATTTCAAACGGCTTGGGCTGTTTTGGCATTAATGGCGGCCGGAGAGGCGCACAGCCCTGAGGTAAAGGCGGGCATTGATTTCATCTTGCGCAACCAACAGTCTGATGGCGTATGGAATGACGAGTGCTTTACCGCACCCGGTTTTCCTAAAGTTTTCTATCTCAAATACCATGGTTACGACAAGTTCTTCCCACTTTGGGCCTTGGCTCGTTACCATAACGAGCTCAATAGAAAGTGATCACCGGCATTGTTGTTGCCTTACCGGAAGAACTCAGTACCCTGACCTCACAAAAAATTGACAAAGGGTGCTGTGTTTTTATTGCCGATGCAATTGTTCTCGCCTATTCCGGCGCTGGTGCCAACAATGCACGAAGCACATCTGAGTTATTGATTGAGCAAGGTGCAAACCGCTTAATCAGTTGGGGTTGCGCTGCCGCCCTCAGTGAAACATTAAACCCCGGCGATCTGGTTCTAGCCGATACCTTAATCGACGCCGAAGGCGCTCAAATAGCCATTGCCTCCGACTGGCATAGCTACACCAAAAATCTGTTGGCCGCATCGCTACAAGTCCACACTGGCAGTTTAGTCGAAAGCCTAAGCATCGTAGCTACCAGCCTGGACAAAAAACACCTGCACACCCAGACCGGCGCAGTCGCATTGGACATGGAAACAATCGCCATAGCCAAAGTTGCTCTGCAACATCAATTGCCTTTTTTAGCTATCCGAGCCATTGCCGATCCGGTAAATATGGACCTACCCAAAGCTATTAATCACTCGCTTAACAATGAGGGGGATATCATGCTCGGTAAATTGTTATTATTTATCGCACTACATCCTTCTGAGCTACCCGGCCTTATAAAACTGGGCCTGCATTTCAATAACGCTAAAAACACGTTAAAATTGGTCGCTAAACAGCTCGCTCATCTGACCGCTTTACCCAGCCAAGACCAATAAACAGCATGTCATCTTTTTTCAACACCCTTATCGGCTGGTGCGAGCGCCAAATCATGCGCTGCCCATGGACGCTGTTATTGTTATCGCTGTTGCTCTGTGGCGCGACGTTGCACTACACCATTAAAAATCTAGAGATTAACACCAACACAGCTGAAATGCTGTCACCCGATCTGCCTTTCCAGCAAAACCAGGCACACTTTAATCAGGCATTTCCCGAGGATGCTACCACCATTATTTTTGCTGTTGAGGCCCAAACGCCGGAAGAATCCTCTCAGGCTGCCAGCAAGCTTGCCGTGCAGTTAAACAAGGCTACAGATCGCTTTGATTCTGCCTACATCCCCACTGATAATGTTTTTTTCAGACAGCAAGCTCTACTTTATCTCGATCAAGACGACCTGGATATTTTTGCCAAAAAACTCACTGATGCCCAGCCCTTTATAGGCCACCTTGCCCAGAACTATCACCTTGAAGGCCTGTTCGGCATTATCGGTCAGGCGCTTAACCGGCATGACCACGCCTTGCCGATGGACTTGAATCCGATACTCTTAGCCATTGATACAGTCCTGAATAATCAGTTAATCGGCCAACCACGTTATCTGTCCTGGCAAAACATCCTGTCCGAAAATAAGCCGAATGCCGATAACGTCAAGGATGCAGCAGATACCAACGTTAATCGGACTATCGTCATCGCCAAGCCTAGAATGCATTTTAATGAAATGCTGCCCGCCGATGTCGCGCTGTCGGCAGCGCGCGAAATCAGTCAAGCCATTATGGCGGAAAACCCGTCCCTGAGCATACGCATGACTGGCGAAACAGCGCTGGAACACGAAGAACTTGAGAGCGTCACCAAAGGCGCCACATTCTCCGGCTTGATCTCCCTGGTTTTGGTGTTCGTAGTCCAATGGATAGGCCTACGCTCGGTAAAATTACTGATCACAACTTATATCGTGCTGGTTATGGGCCTGATATTGACTGCCGGATTCGCCGCCGTCACTGTCGGGCATTTAAATGTTATTTCGATTGCCTTCGCCAGTTTATATATCGGACTGGGGGTCGATTATGCGATCCATATCTGCTTGCATTACCGCGAAGGCAAGGCGGATGGTCTGTCAAACAGTGAAGCCATCCTGATCAGCATTCGCGATGTCGGTTCGTCATTGTTTTTATGCGCATTGGCCACGGCGATCGGTTTTTTTGCCTTCATCCCGACGGATTATGCGGGCGTATCCGAATTGGGCGTTATTTCGGGCGGCGGTATCTTTATCGGCCTGATTATTTCACTGACCGTATTGCCGGCCTTATTCTGCGTTTTTCCGGTCAAGAATGTAAAGCCGATACGCTCACCGCTGACCCCGGCCTTTATAATCACTTTTCCGTTCCGCTTTTCGACCGGCATCAAAATCGTGTCCATATTGCTGGGCATCGGCGCTTGCTTTGTATTGACCGATCTTACCTTTGATTACAACCCTATCAACTTGAGAGATCCAAATAGCGAATCGGTGTTAGCCATTAAAGACCTGTTAAAATCCAAGACCGACTCCCCGTTTGCGCTGACCGCGTTGGTAAACAGTCTTGAAGCGGCAGGCAAAATTTCCGGCCAGCTGACACAGCAGCCATCCGTTCACGATACTATCACCTTGGCGAGTTTTGTAGCTAAAGATCAGGACGAAAAGCTGGCAACCATTGAAGACTTGAATCTGATGCTGGGCGGGCAACTTAAAAATTTCGACAATACCCTCGATACCGCCAATCAGCAGGCCGCATTGATTAAATTCAACGAGGCATTAAAAAAAGCCATTATTGAAAAATCCCCGAATGTGCCGCTACAAACCTTGCAGCAGTTACAACAGCGCATCGAAGCGTTCATGAAACAGGCAGACGCTAGCCCTACTCCGGAAGCCGGTTATGTACAGCTGGAAAGAAATATTCTAGGCCTGCTGCCGTTTACTATTGAGCGTCTTAGAACCAGCCTGACAGCCATACCGTTTGGACTGGACGATTTGCCGTCGGAAATAAGATCGCACTGGATCAGCGCGACCGGACTTTATAGAGTCCTAATCACACCGGAAAAAGATCAAAACAAACCCGATAATTTGAAAGAATTCGTCACCCAAGTGCAAGCTATTGACAACACGGTTTCCGGACTGCCGATTATCAACCAGGCCGGGGGAGATGCGATAGTCAAGGCATTTATTAAAGCCTTTAGCGGTGCTTTTATTGCCATTGTGGTGTTATTATTGCTAATGTACAGAAATGTCAGAAAGACCCTATTAATCATCATGCCATTGTTGCTCGCTGCTCTGCTAACCGGTGCAACCAACGTATTGCTGGACAATCCTTTCAATTTTGCCAACATCATCGCCCTGCCCTTGCTGCTGGGCATGGGTATCGACAGCAGTATCCTGATCATGCACAGACACCATTCGAGTTCTGGTGGAGATGAAAACTTACTGCAAAGCAGCACCACCCGAGGCATTATTTTCAGCTCCATAACAACCTTATGCAGCTTTTCCAGCTTGGCCTTCACCGCTCATCAGGGGATGGCAAGCATGGGTTTAGTATTGGCCATAGGCCTTACTTTCACAGTGATGTGTTCTTTAATAGTCCTGCCTGCTTTCAGCGGC
>DATBQC010000537.1:0-21943 GCA_036561065.1 Methylobacter sp.
ACCTTCCTGACATTAAGACCCTACATAATGTTCAATATCAAATACCTTTAAGTATTTACAGTAACGATAACCTGCTGATTGCCCAGTTCGGCGAGAAGAAACGTACACCAATCACTATCGAGGAAGTTCCCCAACAACTAATTAACGCCTTCATTGCCTCAGAAGATGACAGCTTTTATCAGCATTCCGGCGTCGACTTTAAAGGGCTGCTTAGGGCCGGTCTGCAACTCGCATTGACCGGCAAGAAGAGGCAGGGCGGCAGCACTATCACCATGCAGGTTACCCGCAATTTTCTGCTGACCAGCGAGAAAACCTATACCCGCAAGCTAAAGGAAATCATGCTGGCATTAAAAATAGAGCATGAGTACCCGAAAAACAAAATCATGGAGCTGTATTTAAACCAGATTTTTATGGGCCACCGGGCCTATGGCATTGCCGCAGCCGCCCAGGTCTATTACGGCAAATCTCTAACTGAGCTGAGCTTGGCCGAACAGGCCATGATTGCCGGCCTACCTAAGGCCCCATCGTTATACAACCCCATCACCAATCAGGCGCGAGCCATTGAAAGACGCAATTATGTCTTGCACCGCATGCTTGAGCTTAAACATATCACTCAGCAGGATTATCAGGACGCATCACGGCAACCTTCTACCGCAAAGCTGCAATCGGTCACACCTGAAGTTTCGGCACTTTATTTAGCCGAGATGGTGCGCCAAAAACTTTTTGAGTTGTACGGCGAGCAAGCCTACACCTCCGGATTCAAAGTCTATACAACGATAAACGGAACCTTGCAAACTACGGCAAACCGGGCTCTTAACAACACATTGCACGCCTATGATGAACGCCACGGATACCGTCATTCAAGCATTAACAAGGACGCTCGCTTCAGCGAAGCTTCCGCCCCTGCTCACACCACTCACCTACTTCCTGTAGGCGAACTTCCTGACATCGGCGACACCATACCCGCCACCGTCCTGCGTGTAAAAAACAATCTCGCAACGGCAAGCCTGCAAGACAAAACCCTCATTGAAATACCTTGGGAAAACATGAAATGGGCCGGCATCACTACCCTAAGAACCGGAGATATTATCCGTGTCCGTCAACTGCCTAATAATACTTGGGCATTAACACAGGTACCCGAAGCGGAAGGCGCATTCGTTTCATTGGATCCTATCAATGGCGCCATCTTGGCATTAACCGGCGGTTTCGATTTCTATCGCAACAAATACAATCGTGCAACCCAATCAAAAAGACAACCGGGCTCAGGCTTTAAACCCATCATTTACACCACCGCCCTGGAACAGGGCTACACAGCAGCCAGCATGATTAACGATGCACCCATTGTGATTGATATCCCAGGCCAAGAAAACGAGTGGCGGCCGGAAAATTACAGTAAAAAATTCTACGGCCCCACCAGCATCAGAGCGGCCATAACCCATTCGAGAAATATTATCTCCATCCGTTTATTGAACGAAATGGGCGTTGAAAAAGCTGTTGCAACGGCGTTGCGCTTCGGCTTTACTAATGAGCAAATACCCAAAACCCTTTCTCTGGCGCTGGGCAGCGGCTATGCAACTCCACTGCAAATGGCCCGAGTTTATGCCACATTTGCCAACGGCGGTTTTCTGATCAAACCCTATTTTATTGAACGCATTGAGTCCAACGAAGGCGAAATTATTTATCAGGCCAAACCTAAAGTTGCCTGCCCTACCTGTGACAGCACCCAGGAATTAAACCGCAACTACGCACCCCGGATTATTACGCCGCAAATTTGTTTTCTGATGAACTCGTTATTACGAGATGTCATTCAACACGGCACGGCGACAGCAGCAAAAGTACTAGGCAGACAAGATCTTGCCGGAAAAACCGGAACCACAAATGAACAGCGCGACGCCTGGTTTAATGGCTATGCGCAGTCGAATGTCGCCACCGCATGGGTTGGATTTGACGATTTTTCGCCGCTGGGAAGTTCTGAAACAGGCGGCGTAGCCGCATTACCGATGTGGATAGAGTTTATGCAAGTAGCCCTAAAAGGCGTCCCGGAAGCACCTCTTGCCATGCCAGAGGGTATCGTAAAGGCGTTTATAAACCCTGAAACAGGACTGTTAACAGAGAACACAAACAAAGGCGGGATATGGGAGTTCTTTCAAGCGGATCGAGTGCCGACCAGCTTTACATCTGCCACTGAAGGCTCAGCAGCCGGTATCAGTGAACCTGATGAGAAACCGACAGAAAACCTGTTTTGAAATGGCAAAAGAGTGGATAAAAAACGCCACTCACTAACATCGAATTGTAAATATTCAGCCAAAGATCAACACAGACGCACGCTGATAATCCGAAAATAGATTAACTTCATTCCCTCGCGTTGCGTGGGAATGAAATAAATCCGTCTAATCTGTGTTGATCTGTGGCTAAAAATTACACCAAATCAGCTCAACTGACCATGACACTGCTTATACTTCTTGCCTGAACCGCATGGGCAAGGATCATTACGGCCCACTTTATTGCCGTCCCTGACAAAAGGCTGCTCTGAAGCTTCTTCGTCCTGCTCAGGTGCAGCAAGCAGCGACTCCTCATAAGCATCTAAAGCGGGCGCTTGGGCATGCTCGAAATGCATTTCCTTGGGCATTTGCGCTTGCCTTTGCTGATCAATAGCCTCAACATCTTCTTCCTGCTTGACCTGGACTTTAAACAAGATGCCTATCACTTCATACTTGATATGATCTAGCAGAGTGGTAAACATTTCAAATGCTTCGCGCTTGTATTCCTGCTTGGGGTCTTTTTGCGCATAACCTCTAAAATGGATGCCCTGACGCAAATAATCCATTGCCGCCAAATGCTCTTTCCAGCTGTTATCCAGTACTTGCAGCATCACTGATTTTTCGAAGTGTTGCAGCACTTCCTTGGACATCTGCTGTTCTTTGTCTTTATGGCTTTGCTCTAGAATAGCAATAATACGCTTGCGTAATGATTCTTCCTGCAACGAGTGGTCTTCTTCCAGCATCTTGCGCACGGGAACCTCGACATTAAACTCCTGATGCAGATGCTCTTCCAGACCCTTGGTGTCCCACTGCTCAACCATAGTTTTTGGCGGGATATACTGAGTAATCACATTATTGACCACATCTTCACGTATCGCGGTGATAATGTCGGATATTTCCTCCGCAGCCATCAGCTCATTACGCTGCGCGTAAACCACCTTGCGCTGGTCATTGGCAACATCGTCATAAGCCAAAATCTCTTTACGAACATCGAAGTTGCGGCCTTCAACCTTACGCTGGGCGCTTTCAATAGAGCGGGTCACCCAAGGATGTTCAATCGCTTCGCCATTGCCCATGCCTAATTTCTGCATCAAACTCGCTACGCGATCCGATGCAAAAATACGCATCAAATCATCTTGCAGCGACAGGTAGAATCGGGTTGAACCGGGATCGCCCTGACGACCTGACCGGCCTCTTAACTGATTGTCGATACGGCGCGATTCATGACGCTCCGAACCAATCACATGCAAACCGCCGGTGGCGATGACTTGCTCATGTCTTTCCAGCCACGCGCCACGGACTTGATCCTTATCGGCTTCGCTGGCATCTTCGCCCAATGCCGCCAGTTCCGCTTCCAGATTACCGCCGAGTACAATATCGGTACCCCGTCCGGCCATATTGGTGGCGATAGTGACCGCACCCGGCATACCGGCCTGCTCGACGATATGCGCTTCACGCTCATGTTGTTTGGCGTTGAGTACTTCGTGTTTAACGCCCAGCTTGTTCAATAACGCAGACAGCCGCTCGGAGTTTTCAATCGACGTGGTTCCGACCAACACCGGCTGCCCACGACTCACGCACTCTTTAATATCATCGGCAACGGCGACATATTTCTCGTCGGTGGTTAGGAACACCACATCGCCCAAATCCCTACGAATCATATTGCGATGCGTAGGAATGACTACCACTTCAAGGCCGTAAATCTTGTTCAACTCGAACGCTTCGGTATCTGCCGTACCGGTCATGCCGGACAGTTTTTCGTACAAGCGGAAATAGTTCTGGAAGGTAATCGAGGCCAGCGTCTGGTTTTCACTTTTAATATCGACATGCTCTTTGGCTTCAATCGCCTGATGCAAGCCGTCCGACCAGCGCCGTCCCGGCATGATCCGGCCGGTAAATTCATCGACGATAATTACTTCATTATTGGCGACGATATAATCAACGTCTTTTTTGAACAGGACATGACCGCGCAATGATGCGGTCAGATAATGCATCAGGCGGATATTGGTCGCATCATACAAACTGCTGCCTTCCGCCATCAAACCATGTTCGACCATTAAGTTTTCAACACGCTCGTGGCCTGCTTCGGTCAGGTACAGCTGACGCACTTTTTCATCGACCGAATAATCGCCCGGCTCGCCTTCTTTTTCCTGTTTGGTCAAAAATGGGACGATCTTGTTGACCTTGATATAAACCTCGGTGCTTTCCTCGGTGGCCCCGGAGATAATCAGCGGTGTCCTCGCCTCATCGATCAGGATCGAATCGACCTCATCGACAACAGCAAAGGTCAAATCGCGCTGAACTTTCTGCTCCAGGCTGAAAGCCATATTGTCGCGTAGATAATCGAAACCGAATTCGTTGTTGGTGCCGTAGGTGATGTCCGACGCATAAGCCTCGCGCCGTTCGTCGCTTTCCATCTGGCTGATAATCACGCCGGTGGTCAAACCCAGAAAACCGTATAACCTGCCCATCCATTCGGAGTCGCGCTTGGCCAGGTAGTCGTTAACCGTAACCACGTGTACACCGCGCCCCGGCAACGCGTTCAGATAGGCCGCCAAGGTTGCCATCAGGGTTTTGCCCTCACCGGTTTTCATTTCGGCAATCTTGCCGTCGTGAAGGATCATGCCGCCGATCAATTGCACATCGAAATGGCGCATACCAAAGACCCTGGTCGATGCTTCCCTGACTGTCGCAAATGCTTCTGGAAGCAGATCGTCCAGTTTTTCACCTTTCGCCAAGCGATCACGAAACTCCTGAGTTTTTGCTTTTAACGCATCATCAGATAATTTTTCGTACTCAGAAGCCAACGCATTGATCTTTTTGACCAATGACATTTTCTTCTTTATCAGCCTGTCGTTACGGCTTCCTATAACAAATCTAACCAACTTACCCAGCATGTTTTTTTCCGGTATGAATTTAGTAAATGATTGAATAAAACCGTGAGATTATATACCGTCTGCTATTTTAGTGACAGCTAAAAACACTCCTTATCCCTCGACAAAAGGCTTTAGCATTAACAAAGAACATTTAAAAATCAATATCGAAGGGTTCGTTCAAGGGCTGGGTTTTCGTCCGTTTATCGTCCGCCTTGCCCGGCAACACCACCAAAAAGGCGAGGTCGCCAACACCCACAGCGGAGTCACCATCGACATTGAAGGGCAGCCCGAACACCAGCGAAACTTCATTGACGACCTGCATAACCGGCTGCCGCCTTTTGCAAAAATCGAATCATTAACCGTAACCAAACTGCCTCTGGCCGACTTCGACGATTTCCAGGTCAAAGCCAGCCTATCCGATGGACAACAATCGGCCTTCGTGCTGCCTGATATTGCCACCTGCACGGATTGCATCGACGATATATTCGACCCCGAAAGCCGCTACTACCATTACCCGTTTACCAGCTGCTGCCATTGCGGGCCGCGCTACAGCATAATGACCCGACAGCCATACGACAGAAGCCAAACCGGCATGACGGCATTCAAACCTTGCCGCGACTGCGAGCAGGATTATCAAGCAATAGACGATCGACGCTTCCACGCCCAAACCATCGCATGCCCAAACTGCGGCCCCAGCCTAAGCTTACTTAATGAATCGGGAAAGCTTTTAGCCGAAAAACACGACGCCTTAATCACTGCAATCAACCAATTACTCGCCGGAAAAATCGTTGCCGTTAAAGGCATAGGCGGCTATCAATTGCTGGCTGATGCTACTAACCGGCAAGCCGTCGAACGCCTTAGACTGCGCAAGCATCGCCCGCAAAAACCCTTCGCACTGATGGTCGCCGATTTGGATACTGCGCAGCAACTTTGCATGATCGGCGCGCTGGAACAACAAGCTCTGAGTTCTGCCGCCGCGCCTATTGTGTTACTAAAGGCCAATCCAGCAAGGACATCGACTTTAGCCCATGCCGTTGCACCCGGCAGCAATCTGCTCGGCATCATGCTGCCATATTCGCCGTTACACCACCTGTTACTGAATAAAGACATAGTCGCGCAACCTCTGTACGCACTGGTCGCCACCAGCGGCAACCGACAGAATGAACCGATCTGCATTGACGAACAGCAAGCATTAACAAGACTTGCAGGCATTGCCGATTATTTCCTAACCCATGACCGGCCCATCCTGCGTCCGCTTGATGATTCCGTGGTGCGGCAAATCAACGGCAAAACCACCGTATTGCGCAGGGCCCGAGGCTACACCCCGCTGCCGATCACCTTAAAAACCGCCATGCCCGACACCCTGGCCGTCGGCGGTCAGTTAAAAAACACCGTCGCGATCAGTCACGGAAAACACATCATTATAAGCCAGCATTTGGGCGATCTTGATCTAGAAGCGACCCAGCAACAGTTCCAAACCACACTGACCGACCTGCAGGAATTTTACCAAATCGCCCCAACACGGATCATGCACGACCTGCATGACGGCTATGCCAGCAGTCGGTTTGCCGCCAGTCTAGGCAAGACAACCCACCCGGTACAACATCATTACGCCCACGCCTTATCTTGCATGGCCGAACACGGTTTGGAGCCTCCCGCATTAGGCATCTGCTGGGACGGTTCGGGCTTAGGCACAGACAATACCCTATGGGGCGGGGAATTTATGATTATTAATAAACAAGGCTTTGAACGCTGCGCCCACTTTGCCCCGTTTTTATTGCCCGGCGGACACAAAGCCATACAAGAACCCCGGCGCGCTGCATTAGGCCTGCTCTACGAAGTCATTGGGGATAGCATCTTCGAGCGCCCAAACCCACCCTTTTCCGCACAGGAATCAAACTTATTGCAATCCGCCTTAAGCCGTCAACTCAACTGCCCGCGCACCAGCAGCGTCGGACGCCTATTTGATGCTGTTTCCAGCCTGCTGGGACTATGCCATATCAACGACTATGAAGGCCAAGCCGCAATGGAGTTGGAAATGAGCGCAGCATCAGCCCAATCCGACCAACACTATGATTTCCATATCCGGCACCAAGCGCCCATCGTTATCGACTGGAAAATCACCCTGGAACAACTTATGGAAGACATACCGTTCAACCCGGTTGAGCTAATCGCCGCCAAGTTCCACAACACATTGGCCGAAATCATACTAACCCTAGCCCGGAAAGCCGGACAAAAAACCATTATCCTGAGCGGAGGCTGCTTTCAAAATAATTACCTCACGACAAAAGCAGCCAATCGATTAAAGTCAGACGGCTTTGAGGTATACTGCCACGAAAATATACCCCCTAACGACGGCGGACTGGCTCTCGGCCAGTTATATGCCGCAAAATACATTGGATAACTTATGTGCCTAGCCATACCCGGACAAATTGTCAGCCTATCCGACCACAGCGACCCGCTTGCCCGCACTGGACACATTAATTTTTCCGGTATCGGCAAAGACGTCAGTCTGGCCTATGTGCCGGAAGCCAAAATCAACGACTACGTGATCGTACATGCTGGTTTCGCCTTGTCCATTCTGGATGAAGCGGAAGCATTAGCCAGCCTGCAAGCATTTCAGGATTTAGCGGATTTCGAGAGTACGCTATGACAAATTTGTCAGGAACAAATTTGCAGTCCCCGAAGGGTGCAGGACAGGAGAGTCCTGCATGAACTATCTGGACGAGTTTCGCGACCCGGAAACCGCAAAAAAAATAGCCGATGCGATCAAAGCCATCACCACCCAACCATGGAACATCATGGAAGTGTGCGGAGGCCAGACCCATAGCATCATTAAATACGGCATCGATCAGCTGCTGCCCGAAAATATCAACCTGATCCACGGCCCCGGCTGCCCGGTTTGCGTTACGCCGCTAGCTTATATCGACAAGGCGCTGGCGATTGCCGTGCAACCCAATGTGATTTTCTGTTCTTTCGGCGACATGCTGCGCGTCCCAGGCTCGCATCACGACCTGCTCAGCCTGAAAGCGCAGGGCGCAGATATTCGTATCGTCTATTCGCCGATGGATGCACTGAATCTCGCCAAGACCAATCCCGACAAACAAGTGGTATTTTTCGGCGTAGGCTTTGAAACCACCGCCCCGACCACTGCCTTGACCGCCTACCAAGCCAAACAGCAACAGCTGGACAACTTCTCGCTGCTGATTTGCCACGTCCGCGTGCCGCCGGTCATGCAGGCGCTGCTCGACTCGCCCGACAACCAGGTGCAGGGCTTTCTAGGCGCAGGCCACGTCTGCTCGATCATGGGTTACCACGAATATCTTCCGTTATCCGCGCACCATAAAATCCCTATCGTGATCACCGGTTTTGAGCCGGTTGATATTCTGCACGGGTTGTATCTGTGCATCAAACAACTCGAAGAAGATCGTTATCAAGTTGAAAACGAATACAGCCGCGTGGTTAAAGAGCAAGGCAACCTGCCCGCTCAACAATTGATAAGCCAAGTGTTCGACGTCGTCGACAGAAGCTGGCGGGGCTTAGGCGAAATTCCTGACAGCGGCCTAGCTCTCAATGCCGGATACGACGGCTGGAACGCCGAACGACGTTTTGCCGTCACCGCCATCAACACACTGGAACCAGCCGCCTGCCGTAGCGGCGAAGTGCTGCAAGGCCTGATCAAGCCCGCGCAATGCGCCGAATTCGGCACGACTTGCACGCCCGAACACCCACTGGGCGCGACCATGGTTTCTTCCGAAGGCGCATGCGCCGCCTATTACCGCTATCGTCGCCATCAACATGTCTGAGTTAAAACTGAACTGCCCCCTGCCCCTGCAATACGAACAAATTGTCATGGCTCATGGCGGCGGCGGCCGCCTGATGCAGCAACTGCTGGACAGCATCATCCAGCCGGTTTTCAGCAATCCCCTGCTGAACCAAAAACACGACAGCGCGGTGTTAAACGTCAACGGTTCCAAGCTGGCCTTCACCACCGATTCCTACGTGGTCAAACCATTGTTTTTTCCCGGCGGAGATATCGGCAAGATGGCGGTCTGCGGAACATTAAACGACTTAGCCATGAGTGGTGCCAAACCGTTGTACCTGAGCTGCGCGCTGATCATTGAAGAAGGTTTCGCGATTAAAGACCTGCAACGCATCGTCGAATCCATGCAGCACACCGCGCAACAGGCCGGAGTGTTGATCGTGACCGGCGACACCAAAGTGGTCGATCACGGCAGCGGCGACGGCGTTTACATCAACACCGCAGGCATCGGCATCATCGACGAAAACATCAACGTGTCGCCCGCCCAAATTCAAGTCGGCGACAGCATCATCGTTAACAGCGACATAGCGCGGCACGGTATAGCAATCATGCTGGAGCGCGAAGGCATCAACTTTGACAGCAATATAACCAGCGACTGCGCCGACCTGTCCGGTTTGGTTCAGGACTTGCTTCAAGCCGGAGTTAAAATACACTGCATGCGCGACTTGACACGCGGCGGACTGGCCAGCGGCTTGATAGAACTGGCTTCCACCTCGCATCATGCCATCGAAATCAACGAAACGGCATTGCCGATCCGTCAGGACGTCAACAGCGCCTGCGAAATTCTAGGCTTCGATCCGCTGTACATCGCCAACGAAGGCTGCTTTGCGCTATTTGTACCCGAAGAGCAAACCGAGTCGGCCCTGAACACGCTGCACCGACATCCCTTAGGCCAACAGGCCTGTCAAATCGGGAAGGTTAAAGCGGCAGATTCGAGAGGCACAGTCGCCCTGCAAACTGCGATGGGCATCAGCCGTGTGTTGGATTTATTGAGCGGGGAACAGTTACCGAGGATTTGTTGATGCATAAACATCCATATTAAGCGGAAAGCCCGTATATTCAATCAATGACCTGCAAAACAGATCAATTAATTCACCGCGAAGACACACACGAAGAGCACGAAGTTTTTACCCTGGATTTTCTTCGTATCTTTCGTATCTTCGTGGTGAGAAGCTTTAAATCAATGTTTTGGGCAGATATAAATCTAAAACCCGGACTCCCTAATAAATACCGCCGCAACTTGCCGCCATAACGAAGAGGCGATACTTTCAGCTTTTCCAGCAATCAGCACATTGCCTTTGATAGCCCGATTGATCGGCTCGCCGATCTTCAGGGGCTGGAGCCAGACCCGGTACACCGATGTTTCGGGAGCCAATACTTCCTTGTTGTTTCCCCGAATCGCGATGCTTCCCTGGTAACGGGAGGTAAAAACCGGCGGCAACTGTAAGGCTGCGGCATTGTCGATACGCACAATCCGGCACGGAATACTCGGCCAATCGAGTTGCTGGGGATAAAAATCCGCTTCAGCACCGGTTTGAATCTGTCCCAAATGATCTTCAGCCAAAAAAGCCTCTATCAGGTAAGCATCGAACTGCCCCACGGTTAGTAACGACTCATCTTTGGCAATCCATTCACCGACATTCAATTGATCGTTTATTTCGATAATTTCACCGTCGAAAGGTGCCGCAACGTTCAGGCGGTTACGTTCATCCATCAGGCCGTCATACTCGCTGACCGCACTTTCCAGTTCACTCATCACCACCAGATGTCGCTCACTCAGGTTTTTTTCTTGCCCATGAAAAGACTGCTCCCAGCGTAACGAGTCAATTTTTATTTTACTTTGTTCGAGTTTTGATTCGAGGTCGGGTGAACTGAATTGAACCAGCGTTTGCCCGGACTTAACGGTTTCGCCTTTTGTAACCAGAATCTTATCCAGCTTAGCGGGCAGCGGCATAAAAAGCTTGGTATGGGCAGCTATTTTCAGCAGGCCTGGCGCTTCAATGCGACTATGCCAAGGAATGAACAAAATACCGATGACCATCAGGACTGCCGACAAGGAGGTCAGCGTATTGCGGTTCCACTCCATGCGCTCGCGGTGTTCAAGCCAGTATTTAATTTCTTTGACGATAGGGAGCATGATAAACCAGCCGACTTCGACCATCATTAAAAACAGGCCGAGTAATTTAAAGAAATAGTGATACACCAGCAGGGCGATCCCCAGGAACAGAAAAAAGCGATAGATCCAGATACTCCAGGCATAAATCAGAAGCAGCCGTTGCGTCTTCGGCGGAAACTGCTCCGGCACTTGATCGATAAATCCGAACAAAAGCTGCCGCAGTTTCCAGCGTCCCAGCGCGAATGCCCGGTTTTGCAGGTTCTCAATCCCCCAGTAATCCGACAGCAAAAAATAGCCGTCAAAACGCATCAACGGGTTTAGATTAATGAACAAGGTCATCACCCAGGTGGTCGTCGCCATCAGGAATACGCTGCTGCGCAACGGGCCGTCGGGCAAAAAATGCCACAGTGTGGTACACAAAACGGCCAGCCCCAATTCGGCGGCAATTCCGCCAAAACCTATCGCCAGCCGTTGCCGCCGCGAGGTCAGTTTCCACGCTTCGCTGGCATCGGTATACAGCACCGGCATCATCACCAGAAAGGCGATGCCCATAGCAGAAACCCGGCAACCGTAGCGATGGGCAGTATAAGCGTGCCCCAGCTCATGCAGGGTTTTGGACAAGGTCAGTGCAACTGCGTAATAAACAAAACCTTCGGTCGAAAAAAAATGCAGGAAAGTTCGGGTGAACATGTCCCAGCGGTCAATCAACAAATACAAATTAACCAGTACCAGCGCCATCAGCACGTATAGCACCATCGGTTGATAGATCCAGCGCAACGCCGGATAAGTTTTCGCCAGCAAGCGATCCGGGCGGAGCAGAGGAATTTTAAAAAATAGGTAATGATGGATCAGCCAAACGAACCAGTTATGATGCGCTGCCTTGGCTTGCCCGAGCAGACGCTGTACCGCCTCTTTTCCTCTGACCTGAAGCAGGTTGTGAGTCGCTAAAAACTGAAATAAATATTGAATATCGTCAATGCTGACGGTGTGCAAACCGTACTGCGCTACTTGTTCGATGATAGCCTCGGGCGAACTTAAATCCCAATGCGCCAGAATCTCGTTTTCAACTTGTCCGAGACGATAGAAATGCTGGTTGACCGGATCATAAAGCGTCCAGGTGGGGGAGCCGTCGAAAGCGCAAGGCCCCGGAAACAAACCCAGCTCTTCACGCAACGGAGGCAGAGAAATTACATTCCCATCCATTGTCTCAATGCCGCCAAAGGTCGTCTTAACACATAATAAACCAACGGAACCCGCGAACCGAAGACCTTAGCCGTCCCTTTCAGGCCGATTCTGGGCAACACGTCCGCCTGCTTGAACCGGGCTTTCAAACGGTAAGCCAATGCCTCGTCAGGCGTAACCTCGGCTTCGTAAGCGGCAAAATAAAGCTCCGCCGAAACCGGCGTGGTCGGATCGACATTCAAGAAAAACTGTACCTTGGAGCCGGTCTCCAGATTAATCGCATCCGCAATCGGCAGCTGCACTTCCAGCTCGACATCGGCCGGGTCGGCGACCATCAAAATACGCTCTCCTACTGTGACCGGTTTTCCTATCCAGTCATTCACATCGGAAAACACCGCGATACCGGCATGAGGCGCTTTAATGTCGATACGCGCCAACCAGTCTTCCATGCTGCGCACTTCGGCTTCCTGCTGTTCGGTTCGGCTTTTAAGAATATTGACCTGCGCTTTGCTGTCCATATCGAACATCGCCTGCTGCGCGGTTTTTCGGTACTCGGCTTCGGCGACCGCCAAAGCCTTGCGGGTCACGGTTAGCTTGTTTTTAATGGTCTCTTCTTCAAGGCTTAACAACGGCTGACCTTTGATCACCTGATCGTTGGGCTGAATGTAAAATCGGTCGACAACACCGTCAATAGCTGCCCTGAGGATGGTCGGATGACCAGGAATGACGCTGGCAGGAGCTAGCGCCGTCTGCCGCACCGGGATCCACAACAGGCAAAACAGCACAGCCAGACCGGTCAACAGAGGTTTTTTAGTCAGCCAGTCCCGTTTCCAGAAAGGCGGCCGGGGTGCCAAAGCCGCCCAGGCATGACCGAAGGTATGCGCCATATGCTCCAGCAAATAAAGCTCCCCCTCGGTCCAGGCCGACTCCCGCGCCAGTAACAGCCCGGCTTGCGGCGTAGCGCCATAGGCCGATACCGGCAGCCATAAAGCATGAGCCGGTATCCATTGCGGCCACTCATCGGCGCTGCCATCCTGCAAATCTTCTGCTGTGAGCGGGCGAATCTCGCCGGAAGTGTCCCGCGACAACTGCTTGAAGACCTTGTTCAACCAGCTTATATACGGGGCGTTAACGTCGATGACCGGCAGGCCGGAGACGGCAACTACCTCTGAACTGTCTATTTTCCACAATGCCGCTTGGCGGAAAACAATCAGGCCACGGCTGTCGTTAACCACGGTATAGGCCAGCGCTTCGGCGGTATCGGCGTTACGAAAGGATTTTTCCAGCTGCAGCAGCGTCGCCAGCGCTGCCAACTGCCGCGGCGAATCGGTAAGAGTATCCGTCATTGCGGTCGCATCGGTTCCGTACCGCTTGCGACACTCCCACCATCCTTGGCGGTCGCAGCGAATATGGCGCGGCCGCTCATTCCGGACAGCAAGTCATCGACCTTGCCGGTAATGACTCCGGTAATTTTAACGGATTGACTGACCGCATCAATGCGCGCGCCCAGCCTCGTAACCTTGACCGGATACTCGCGCTGCATTTCTTCAAGAAAAACCTTAAACTCATAACCCGGTTTCAGCCACTTCAACCAGTTGGAGGGCACCAGTACAGTGATTTCGAGCTGGCTGTCATCGAGAATATCCAGAATCGGGTCACCGGCTTTAACGTATTGATAACGCTGTACCGAACGTTCGGCCACGCGCCCCGAAAAAGGCGCAGTAATCGTGCATTTTTGCAACACAGCCCCCATCAAGGCAATATCAGCTTTGGCCTTGGCGACTTCGGCAGCCGCCATTTCAAGCTCCAGCGGGCTCATCGAATTGAGCTTGGTCAAACGGGTGTTAACCGCATAAGTTTTTTCAGCTGCATCCACCACAGCCTGTGCTTTTCTCAATTGCGCCTGCTGTTCGGCGCAATTGAATGCGACCAGCACATCCCCTTGCTTGAATCGTTCTCCCTCCTGGACATTAAGTTGAGTGATTTTTGCCGCCATTTCACTGGACAAAATAGCAGAGTGCTGCGCGTTGAGTTGGGCGCGAATTTCGGCGGACTCGGCGGCATAAGCTGCACCATAAACGCCAGAGCCGATAGCGCAGATTAGCAATAGTAGAAAAGTACGCATAATAAATCTTGGTTGTTTGCTTAGGGCTAGATATGGAAAGCCATCTATTAAAGAACTTTTACCACGAGAAAATAGGTTGGGCCGCCGTCTTTTTGGCAGCCCAATATTTGTCCCAAAAAACCGCAGCAGATAAGATGGGTTGAGGCACGAAGCCCGTCAAACGTAGACTATGACAAATGGGCCGCACAATGCTTGGCCCATCCTATGCAATAAATGGCTTAACTCGAGACAAATTTTACAAAATCAAAGACATGATAAACACCACCAAGGCTGGTCTTTCGCATCCTTCTTGGCTACGTTCGAATCAACAACCGATACCTTCTCTGCTCCCGACTTCGTCACTTCAGGAAAGCGTCCGGCTTGCCAGTTCTTATCCACGGATTCGATGGAATTGGCCAAAGTCTTGATGTCGTAATTTTCAATAAAGACCGGCAATGGGTCGAGGCCCAATGACACATAAACCCGGCCCATCGAGCTTTGAATGCTGGCATAAGCTTCAAGCGTTTGCAATTTGGACATCAGGGCATTGGTCGTCGCACGGATACGCTCCAACTCGGTTTTGGCTTCATTTTCGGCATCCGTGCTGATATGTTTTGAAATTTTCTGGGTGATGTCATCCAATTCCAGAGTGCGCTTATACTGCTGCTGCGCCACTAAAAACTGCTGATAGGACAAGTGAACCTGGGTCAATACCGCCATATAAACCGATAACCGCCGCGTATCTCCCAGCTTTTCCTGGGCGTCTATCTGGCTAAAGCGCGCAGGTGCCGAGACTAATTCCATCAGGTTCTGGCTGATTAAGCCGCTCAACTCCATCCAATTATTATTTAACAGGTAGGAGTTGCTGTCATGATTATAACCGGCCCTAAATTCAATACCTGGTAGTAATCGTACCATCGCTTTATGAGCCTCTTCCGTGGTGATACGGTTGTTGTATATTTCCTCGCGCAGTTCCGGGCGCAATTGCAGTGCCATTTCTTCCATCTTGTCGATCGCCAGTGAAAATTTCGGCGCTTGCAACGCATCGTTTTCCGGCAATTTCAACTGGAATTTCTGGCCGGGAGACAGCCCCAGCAACGAGGCCAGTTCGGTCTTGGCGAGGCGTAGCGTTTCCGACAGTTCTTCCAGTTTGCGAATGATTTCCAACAAGTCTTTTTGGTATTGCAATATCGCCAGCGGCGCGGCCAGACGTTCGCTTTCGATGCCTTGGGCATCCTTTAATGCCTGCCTGGCGCCGTCCAGGATTTTATCAATCTCGCCTTCCAGTTGCTGGGTGCCGGCCATGCGCCAGAATGCTGTGCGCACATCCTGCATCAATAATTGGGCAGCTTTGCGGCGGCTTTCTTCGGCAACCAGAACCCGGTTGGCATCCTGCTTGGCCTGAAAATAACTGACGCCGAAGTCCAACACGTTCCAACTGACGGTGATGTCATAAACCTTGCGCGACCGGTCTTGGGAGGTCGAGGACTGCAGCTGTTGGGCACCCGTGACAGCGTTACGGCTATTGGACGCACTGTAATTATCTCGCCCCCGGTATCCCCCGGTAGCGATCAGGTCAGGCAACAAGCTGTATTTTGCCAAATCGGACTGCCCTTCGGCCACGGCATGCTCCATCATCTTGACGCGGTGATTAAGGTTATATTTTAGCGCTCTGGCCATCGCGTCGTACACGCTGATAGGCGCTACAATTGACTCTTGCTTTGCAAAGATGACCTGTTTATCGGCATCAAGCGAAGTCTGTTGTTCGACCCGGGTGATCGGTTCAGGCATGATCGCGCAACCGGCGAGCATTACAATACCGGAAAGGCCGGCAATAACTTTGGGGGCTGGATGTTTCATGATATTTTTTATTTTAATTTATGTTGAAAAAATTACAGGCGGCTCTGCCCGCCTGATTTTACTGCTCATTCTACGCTGAATCCGGCTTGTAGCCCAGTTTACACCACTTAATAATGTACAAATACATCCTATCAAGCAGCATCCTGATCATTGCTAACTAGACTGGCTAAACTATCCAGCAATTTTTGACGCTGAAGTTCAAAGCCCTTGCTGCCCACCATCTGCAACTGCTGGGTCAGGCCGGGCTTGCCTGCGTGAGCCAGCTGTTTGTCGAGCTGCTCCGCTTGGGTTCGTTGGTTTCCCTGTCCTTGTGAATTATCTCTATCGCCATCGTCAGGCTGCTGACCTTGCCCTTGCCCTTGCCCCTGTCCTTGCGCTTTGCCCTTTTGCGGCTGTACCTTAACCAGAACGACCACTTGTTTACCCTGACTATCCCTGATAGTGACCTTTACGGTGATCGGGCTGGTTATGACCGCCCCCTCTTTTACCGTAACAGCTCCGGTGCTGGGGTTGACGCTGATAAACGACGGCAAACTTTGCCCGCTGGACTGCGAGGCGGAAATGGTTATCGCTTCGGTCGTATTTAGTCCGGCAAAGGCACTGGAAGGTATGTTAATGGTGCCGCCGGATGTGCCGTTTCCATGTGAATCGACGCTCAATTTCATATCGACAACGATGGTCTGGTTAGAACTGGAGCCGGAATTGCTATTGTTGTTATTGCCCAAACCGTTGTTATTACCGAAATTATTGGTATTGCTGTTGTCCGAACCATGCGTGTCATTCGCATTGTTGTTCCTGTCAACACCAGTATTAATGCCCGTACCAGTATTACCAGTATTACCAGTATTGGTATTATTGCCCGTGCCCGTGCCGGTATCTGAACTGGGCTTGTTGTCATTATTTCCGGTTTGTTGACTGAGATTGATCGTTGACGCATCTACTTGAGCCGTTGCCGCGCTGGCTACGCTTTCCGCAGTGCCTTGCGCATCAAGGTAACGGGCAACCACTGTAATGGTCTTGCCGACTTCGGCATCGGTCAGAACATAGCTGCTGCCGGTTGCTCCATTGATGTTAATACCGTTTGCTTGCCACTGATAACTGATAGCACCCAAGCCATCAACATCCGCCAAGGTGTTAGCAGCAGACAGCGTGTTCCCGACAGAGGGCGTTCCGCTAACGGTTACCGTACCGGTAGGCAGGTCATTCACCGGATTCACGGTGATAGTGAAAGTCTGGGTAGCGCTGGTATCGACGCCGCCATTGACCGTACCGCCGCTGTCTTTGATCGACACAGTCACCGTTGCCGTGCCGTTGGCATTGGCCGCCGGGGTGTAAGTCAAGTTGCCGTTACTGTCGATAGTTGGTTGGACGCTGAATAACGCGTTGTTGTTATTGCTGGAGGTAAAGCTCAGGGTTTGGTCAGCTTCGTTGGCTGGGCCTTTGCTAAGACCGGTCGCCCAGTTGCTCACCGTTTGCGCACCGGCATCTTCATTGACGGCTTGATCTGCGCCCTTGGTAAAGGAGGGTGCATCATTGACTGCGGTGATATTCACGGTTTCGGTATAAGACGTGGTGCTGTAATCCGTTCCGTCGTGAACCTTGAACTGAAAGCTGGTATTCGCAGTACCGAAAGCGTCGGCCGCTCCCCTGAAAGTAAGCTTTCCTGCATCAATATCGGCCTTGGTTATTGCCTGATTGGCAGTCACCGCTGTCCCATTTAGCGCCAACGTGCCGCTAGACGGCAACGCAGTAATCTGCACTTGGGTCAAGACATTGCCGGTATCCACGTCACTGAAGTTGAAATCGCTAGCCGCAAAGGTATAGCTTGTATCTTCATTGACCGTTATTGAGCTATTGATAGAAGTGGGCGGAACGTTGACCGTCGCGGTAATGCCGTTGTTGGTAAGATCGGCTACCACCACCGCTACGTCCGCACCTGCAGCCCAGTCTTCGGCGGCGGCCAGATTGTAGACCGTATTATCGTTAGCGTTGAGGCCGTTCTTGTTGACCAAGGCGTTAACACCGGTCTTGTCCGCACCGGTCAACGTCAGCGTAAATTGAGTAGCCGAGGTAATTTCAACGCTCGCAGTACCTGTTAGCGTGTAAGTAGCCCCTCCCTGACCGGTAAAAGTCAATTTGGACGCATCAATGTCGTTGCTAGCCCCTGCCTTTTTCAAAAAATTGGCGCCGGTCACTACAAGTACACCGGTGTTATTGACATAAGTGGCGGAGGTAATGGTGGGTACCGCGACATTGCTGGCGGTGATGCCGTTGCCAGTCAAGTCGGCGTCGGTGATCCCTGCGGCAGCTCCGGCTGTCCAGTCTTCGGCGGCGGCGAGGTTATAGGTTGTTGCGCCGGTTGACGACGTGCCGTTTTTGTTAATGATCTGGTTGATCGCCGCCTTGTCGGTGGCGCTCAAGGTGATGGTAAAGGCAGTGCCGGAGGTAATCTCCACGTTCGAGGTATCGGTTAAGGTATAAGTCGCTCCGCCTTCGCCGGTAAAGGTGAATTTGTTGGCGACGATGTCGTTGGTCGTGCCATTCAATTTCAGGAAGTCGGTGCCGGTCACCACTAACGCGCCGGTGGAAGCATCGTAGGTGGACGAGGTAATAGCCGGTACCGCGACGTTGCTGGCGGTGATGCCGTTGCCGGTCAGGTCGGCATCGGTGACCCCGGCAGCCGCTCCGGCGGTCCAGTCCTCGGCGGCGGCGAGGTTATAGGTTGTTGCGCCGGTCGACGAGGTGCCGTTTTTGTTGATCATCTGGTTGATCGCCGCCTTGTCGGTGGCGCTCAAGGTGATGGTAAAGGCTGTACCCGAAGTAATCTCCACGTTCGAGGTATCGGTCAAGGTATAAGTCGCCCCGCCTTCGCCGGTAAAGGTGAATTTGTTGGCGACGATGTCGTTGGTCGCACCGCTCTTGCTGAGGAATCCAGTTCCGGTGACCACCAATGCCCCGGTGGCGGCATCATAGGTGGACGAGGTAATAGCCGGTACCGCGACGTTGCTGGCGGTGATGCCGTTGCCGGTCAGGTCGGCATCGGTGACCCCGGCCGCCGCTCCGGCGGCCCAGTCTTCGGCGGCGGCGAGGTTATAGGTTGTTGCGCCGGTCGACGAGGTGCCGTTTTTGTTGATCATCTGGTTGATCGCCGCCTTGTCGGTGGCGCTCAAGGTGATGGTAAAGGCGGTACCGGAAGTGATTTCGACGTTCGAGGTATCGGTCAGGGTATAGGTCGCGCCGCCTTCGCCGGTAAAGGTGAATTTGTTGGCGACGATGTCGTTAGTTGCACCGCTCAATTTCAGGAAGCCGGTGCCAATCACGACAAGCGAACCGGTGGAAGCATCGTAGGTGGACGAGGTAATCGCCGGCACCGCGACGTTGCTGACGGTGATGCCGTTGCCGGTCAGGTCGGCATCAGTGACCCCGGCCGCCGCTCCGGCTGTCCAGTCTTCGGCGGCGGCGAGGTTGTAGGTTGTTGCGCCGGTCGACGAAGTGCCGTTTTTGTTGATCATCTGGTTGATCGCCGCCTTGTCGGTCGCGCTCAAGGCGATGGTAAAGGCGCTACCGGAAGTGATTTCGACATTCGAGGTATCGGTCAGGGTATAGGTCGCGCCGCCTTCACCGGTGAAGGTGAATTTGTTGGCGACGATGTCGTTAGTTGCACCGCTCAATTTCAGGAAGCCGGTTCCGGTCACTACCAGCGAGCCGGTGGCGGCGTTATAGGTCGACGAGGTAATGGCCGGAACCGCAACGTTGCTGGCGGTGATGCCGTTGCCGGTCAGATCCGAGGTATCGCCCGCAGTCACTTGAGCGTTCCAATCATCGGCGGCCGCTAAATTATAGGTAGTCGCACCGGTCGAGCTTGTGCCGTTCTTGTTGACGATCTGGTTAATCGCGGCCTGGTCGGTGGCGCTTAAAGCCAGCGTAAACGATGTGGCGCTGATAAGTTCCACATTCGCCGTATCGGTCAGTGTATAGGTCGCGCCGCCCTCCCCGGTAAATGTCAGCTTGTTGGCTGTGATGTCGTTGGTCGCCCCCGCCATAGCCTGCATATTGGTGCCGGTTACCACCAGACTGCCCGTCGCTGCATCATAAGTCGCTGAAGTGATTTTCGGGGCAATGGACACAGTGACGGCATTAACGGCATCGGCAATGTTCGCCGCCGCATCCGCCCCGGTCAACCAATCGTCGGCCCCAGCAAGATTATAGGTAGTGGCGTCATTGGCGCTGGTACCGATCTTGTTTAGTAGCGCATCGACGTTGGTTTTATCGGCTCCCGTCAAAGTGGTCGTAAACGAGGTTGCCGAAGTAATCTCCACGCCCGTAGCGTTGGTCAGCGTATAGGTTGCTGCACCTTGACCGGTAAAGGTCAGTTTGGTGAGATCAATATCGTTATTGGCACCCACTTTGCTAAACAGATTGGTGCCGGTTACCGTCAGCACGCCGGTATCCGAATCGTAAGTAGACGACGTGATCGTCGGTGTTTGGACGTTGCTGACTGTTATAC
Organism: Methylobacter sp.; assembly: GCA_036561065.1. Classification (GTDB taxonomy): domain Bacteria; phylum Pseudomonadota; class Gammaproteobacteria; order Methylococcales; family Methylomonadaceae; genus Methylobacter_A. The sequence continues at coordinate 20,730 of DATBQC010000537.1, forward strand.
CGTTGCCGGTCAGGTCGGCCACCACCGTCGCGACGGCGGTGCCAGCCATCCAGTCCTCGGCAGCGGCCAAGTTGTAAGTGGTGGCGCCTGATGACGAAGTACCGTTTTTATTCATCAAACCGCGCACGACCACTTGGTCGGCGGCGTTGAGGGTAATCGAAAACGTGGTGTCGTTGGTGATTTCCACATTCGACGAAGTCAGGGTGTAGTTTCCGCCCTCCCCGGTCAGGGTAAGCAATGAAACGGCAACATCGTTGGTTGCGCCGGACTTGGATACCAGATTGGCGCCGGTCACCGTCAGCACGTTGGTGCCGGCGTCATAGGTGGCAGAGGTCACCGTTGGGGCGGCATAGTTGCTCACAGTGATGGCATTAGTGGTGTCGCTGCCGTTGGTGGCATCGCCACGGTTCCAACTGGCCGCCGCCGACAGGTTATAGGTCGTAGTGCTCACCGCAGCGGTACCGTCCTTGTTCAGCAAGGCTTCCACATTGGTCAGGTCGGCTCCGCTGAGCGTCACCGAGAACGAGGTTGCCGAAGTAATCTCCACGCCGGTGGCATTGGTGAGCGCGTAAGTCGCCCCGCCTTCGCCGGTAAACGTCAGTTTAGTGAGATCAATATCGTTGGTCGCGCCGGACTTCGACAGGAAGTCCGTACCGGTAACCACCAGGATATTAGTATTGTAATCGTAGGTGGCGCTGGTGATGGCCGGCACCGTCACGTTGCTGACAGTGATGCCGTTGCCGGTCAGGTCGGCATCGGTGACCCCGGCCGCCGCCCCGGCGGTCCAGTCTTCGGCCGCAGCGAGGTTATAGGTGGTGCCGCTGGTCGACGACGTGCCGTTTTTGTTGATCATCTGGTTGATCGCGGCCTTGTCGGTCGCGCTCAAGGTAATCGTGAACGCGGTGCCGGAAGTGATTTCGACATTCGAGCTATCGGTCAGGGCATAGGTCGCGCCGCCTTCACCGGTGAAGGTGAATTTGTTCGCGACAATGTCGTTGGTCGCGCCGGACTTCGACAGGAAGCCGGTGCCGGTCACCACCAACGCGCCGGTGGTGGCATCGTAGGTGGACGACGTAATCGCCGGCACCGCCACGTTGCTGACGGTGATGCCGTTGCCGGTCAGGTCGGCATCGGTGACTCCGGCCGCCGCCCCGGCGGTCCAGTCTTCGGCCGCAGCGAGGTTATAGGTGGTGCCGCTGGTCGACGACGTGCCG
>DATBQC010000538.1:0-5231 GCA_036561065.1 Methylobacter sp.
CGATTGGAAGAAGACCATCGGCAACACAAAGCTGTAGATACGTTATACATCCCACCGGATAGGTCTCGAATCGACGATAGCTGCAACTGGCATTGGAGCGCAAATAGTTGTCAGAAGTTAAGTACTAAAGAAAAAAATGCATATTGGGATATGCTTAATTCGTTGGGTATAAGCTTTGTCGAATTTGATGACTCAGAGACTCGAATCTACTTTGAGACAGGATTTCTTCTTGATAAAAACGACCTCTATTTACTTCAGCACGGCCTTGTCTATTCCGCCAGTCCAAAGCCAAATAACAATGGCCGTGCACAAGAATGGAAAAACATCCGTGACGGCTGGTATATATACGATAAAGTGAATTAATCGTACTATTTGCCTCCATGAAAATAACTCCAATAAGAATCGTTAGGCCAGGATGATCATCGGACATTTACCGGCAGGCTACATCACTTCCAAACTGCTATTTCCGCGTTTCGAAAAATACTCGGTTTCCTATAAGAAATTCTTTTTCTGGGGCATGTTCGGTTCTGTCGCGCCTGATCTCGACATGTTCTATTTTTATTTCGTCGACCACCGGCACCATCACCACCACACCTATTTCACGCACTACCCTATCGTCTGGTTCTCGCTGCTGGCAGCCAGCCTGTTATGGCTGCGCCTTGCACCCAACAACCCCAACCCGTCGTTAGCCGTTATCTTCACGTTGGGCGGGTTCATCCATATGTTCCTGGATAGTATCGTGGGCGATATCTGGTGGTTCATGCCGTTCATCAACAAGCCGTATGCGCTCGCTACGGTGCCGGCGATCTATCACCCTTGGTGGCTGAATTTCATTCTGCACTGGTCTTTCGGGCTGGAGATCCTTGTCATCCTCTGGGCGATTTACCTATGGCGCAACAGCCCCTCTAACCAGTAGAATGCCTCGACCACATCACATAATAAACTCTTAATTGGGAAAGGAAAAATAATGAATAAGCGCCCCACCTCAGTCACCGTCATTTCCTGGATTTTAATCGTCACGTGCCTCATATCGCTCGTGGCGAGTGCGCTCACCATTAACAACCCGATGAGCAAAGAGCTCATGACTCACAATGCCCTGCCCATCCCGGCTCAAATCGCCATTCTGTTTATTGGCCTGTTCATTTCGATCACTTGCGGCATTGCAATGCTCCAAGGGAAAGGCTGGGGCCGCACTCTTTACACGGGTTGGAGTGCTATCGGCATCATCATAGGACTTATTAATTCGCCAATGAAGCTGATGATGATTCCGTCTTATGTATTCCTCGCAATCATCTTCTTCTTCCTTTATAGACCCCACGTAACCGAATACTTTAAAACCGGAAACCCGGAAGCTATCGCAGGTGATGCGTAATATCCTGAGTGTTATCTCATTGGTGATAGCGGGGTTTTTTGCATACATGGCATGCATGTTTGCATTTGTTAATCCCGGCTATATCAAACTCATCAGCATGGGAATTGTTGCGGTTCCAGTGATTGTATTCATTTGCATCGGCGTACTCATCAGCAAAAAAAGAGAGTGGCGTAAGGCAATCGCTTATATCTGCATATCGACTGCTACCGTAATGGCCTTCACTGTGCTCACCTTCATATGCATGTGGGCCACGCCAGAACTTCGTAATGCGTTTCCCCACGACCCTTTTAAGATGATGAATGACTACTGGTCGGGTTCGGCAGCCACTTTCCTTTTCTTCGTCCTTGGATACTACCTTCTAAAGACCGTGAAAAAAGACATATCGATCCCGGGATGAAATAACTGTAAACGACAAGTGCAGTCTGTATGAAAGCAAGCGTAATCCAGGGGGTAGTTGATAATTGAACAAGAATCGAATCTATATACTTTTTGTAGCTTCCGCTTTTCTCTTCACTATTGCTGAAGTAGCGATCACCGGAAAGCTGACAACGATGGGAAACTTCACCTTGCTACAGGGACTCTTTGTTTCCTTTTTAGCATTTTGGTGGCTTCGTTTCGACGCGCAGGAGGGACACCGATCAGGCCCCTTTATTAAAGCCCTTGCCATTTTCTTTTCGCCTCTTGCTCTCTTGATCCATCTTTTCCGTACCCGGGGCTTTAAAAAAGGCATGATTGCCAACCTTGGCATGCTGGGTCTTTTATTTTTATTCGGGCTTTCTGGAATATTAGCCGTGTCCCTGGTCAATCTATTCACACATCAAAAACTGGTCGCTTAATGATGAATCCATCGCTTTCCGTCATCGCATTAGTCTTCATCAGTACTCTAGCTCTATACTCAAATACCAGCCTGGCCGTCCACCAGAACCGCGATGCGGACATTCAAGAACGACACGATAAGCTAAGTCTAGCGGGATAACCCTCAATAAATAATGAGGGACAATTAAAACCCATTTTTGTAGTTTTTTTTGAATAACTATCTATTTAGGAATACAGTCAATGCGGGAGATGGCATACATAATATTTATACGCTATCGATTATTTCGCAATACCTAGGGGATGAATCATGACTGCAGATATACAACCAGCAACTGAGGATGCCCCCCTTTCACCATGGTGGCTACGTAGTGTAATGATTGTAATGGTGATCGGTTTTGCCGGACTGATCGCAATCACGACACTGTCCTACCGCAATGCCCCGCCAATCCCGCAGCAAGTGGTGAATGAACAAGGTATCACTGTGTTCAATGGTGACGATATTAGAGATGGGCAGGCGGTATTTCTTAAATACGGGCTGATGGCGAATGGCAGTATCTGGGGGCATGGCGCTTATCTCGGTCCCGATTTCTCAGCCGAGACCTTGCATCAGATGGGCAAGGTCAGCGCCGAGACCATCGCGAAACAACAATATCAGCAGCCTTGGTCTGCATTGACCCCATCGCAACAGGCTGCAGCGCAAGCCGAAGCAGCGGTGTCACTCAAAACCAATCGTTTTGACGCAGTCTCAGACATATTACATTTTACCGCGGCGCAAACCGCAACCTATCAGCAGCAGATCGGCTACTGGAACGACTACTTCCGCCATCCTGCGCGCAACGGCGGCCTGAAAGCCGATCTCATTACTGATCCCACCGAGTTGAAACAGTTCTCTGCCTTCGTTACCTGGGCAGCTTGGGCATCGGTGACCGCCCGCCCTGGCGAGAACTACTCCTATACCAATAACTTTCCTTATGACCCCAGCGTTGGCAATATCGCCATCCCCGGAGCATTGCTATGGAGCGCACTTAGCCTGATGGTACTACTGGCCGGAATCGCCACCGTGTTGCTGGCTTTCGGCAAGTTCGATTACCTGGGCTGGATTACTCGCGGTCATCACGTGCACCCGCATCTGTTACCGGGGCGATCCAGCCCAGGCCAGAACGCGTTGGTAAAATACTTCGTGGTGGTGGCGCTGCTGTTGCTGGCGCAGTCGCTAGTAGGTGGCGCGGTGGCACATTATCGCGCCGACCCGAACAGCTTTTACGGCTTTGAGCTGGAGCGCATTTTCCCCAGTAATCTAATGCGAACCTGGCATTTGCAGATGGCAATATTCTGGATAGCCACTTCCTATGTTGCCGCAGCCCTATTTTTAGGACGCTCGCTTCGTAGCGACGAACCTCGCTGGTTAGTCGGCTGGACGCACATACTGTTCGCCGCCTTTGCATTGGTGATAGGCGGCAGTTTACTGGGCGAGTGGCTGGGGATATCACAATTGCTTAAATCCTGGTGGTTCTGGCTCGGAGACCAGGGATGGGAGTACTTGGAACTCGGACGAATCTGGCAGTACCTGATGATCGCAGGCCTATTGGTGTGGTTTGCTCTGCTGTGCTTATTGGTGCGACCGAGCAAGATGGCAGAACCCGCAGCCAGACCTATCGTCAGGATGTTCCTGGTGGCCGCGTTGGCGATTCCGTTATTTTATATCCCAGCGTTGTTTTTCGGCGCAAAGACTAACTATACGGTGGTCGATACCTGGCGCTTCTGGATCATCCATTTATGGGTGGAAGGTTTCTTTGAGTTCTTTGCGACGACTGTGGTCGCACTAACGTTCTATCAGCTTGGTCTGACGCAGCGCAATGTCGCGTTAAGGGTAATCTATCTCGATGCCATTCTGTATTTCGCCGGCGGGCTGATGGGCACTGGTCATCACTGGTATTTTACCGGCCAAACAAATATCAACATGGCACTGTCGGCTCTGTTTTCAGTGCTAGAGGTGGTCCCGCTCACCCTGCTCACTCTGGATGCCTGGGACTTTGTGAAGACCACGCGCGGCGACTGTGATATATGCGGCAAAACGATAACGATACCGCACAAGTGGACGTTCTACTTCCTGATGGCGGTGGGTTTCTGGAATTTCGTCGGTGCCGGCATTTTCGGCTTCCTGATCAATCTGCCCATCGTCAGCTACTACGAGACCGGCACGCAACTCACTCCCAACCACGGCCACGCCGCGATGATGGGTGTATTCGGCATGCTGGCGATTGCGTTGATGGTGTTCGTGCTACGCCAGACCAGCGACGACAACCATTGGGTGGCGATTGAAAAATACGTCAAAGTTGCCTTCTGGGGCACTAACCTCGGCCTGGCGATGATGGTAACCATGAGCCTGTTCCCGAGCGGACTGTTGCAAGTCTGGGACGTGGTCCAGCACGGCTACTGGCACGCACGCAGCCTGGACTATATTGGCAGCGATCGTTCGCGTCTGATCGAATGGCTGAGAATGCCTGGAGACTTGGTATTTATCCTGTTTGGCGCTGTGCCGCTGGTGATCGCATCAATAAAGAGCTACCTCGGGATGCGCGGCGACAAATCATTCTGATGAAGATGGCGTTTCTGCTGACATAATCACTGCCTACGACATTCTGCGCCATAACGGCGTGGAGATTGGCAAGAGGGATTCCCAGAGGGTTGAGGACTGCCTGGCACTAGCTCTATGAACAGCTAGCATTTCTGACAGTTTGACCGTCTGCTATGGGTCGATAGCAGATAATTCTTGCCAGTTTTTGCCAAGACCTAGCAAGAGTTTGCCGTCTGTCGCCCTGTCATCAAAACGTCTTATAGCCGCAAAATAGGCCTCTCCCCAAAACCCAGTATCTAAGCCGTTCCCCAGGCATCTTTGTACAGTACATTTTGATACATTGAGATACAGGATCTGGCCTGATTCTCGCTTACCTTTACCTGACATCCATTAGCGTCACTAACCTTTGCGTTATTTCGATCATTTATTAAGGAGCATCATCCATGTCATCTATCGATAGCCTGT
>DATBQC010000539.1:0-1623 GCA_036561065.1 Methylobacter sp.
AACGCGCATAAAATCGGGTTGGTTGGCCTTCCAGTTTGATCACTGCAAACGCGGCCAACATGCCATAAGCAAACAAGTCGATATAGCCTGGCAACTGGCCGATCAGCCATACCCTTTCAGGAATCGGGCTGTCATGCACCATCTGGAATGCGAGGTAACGGTAAATGATGGCGGCAAGAAGCAGCACGCCACCGGCAATGATCCACTTGCGCAGTCCGGTGGCCGCCATACGTCCGACCACAAAAACAATAATGGGGAGCAAAAAATAGAATGACAGCTCGGTCGGCAGCGTCCAATAGACATTGTTGATCGCGTCCGCATATTCCAGCTTCCAGGCAATCGGAAACATGGCGATGTGCGCCAGAAGCGTTTCGAAAGACGGAATCCGTTGAGTCATCAGGTACGCAGCTACAACCAGAATGATGAGTTGTGTCCAGTACGCCGGGAATACCCGCCATAGCCTGCGTGAAACATAACGTGACAGATTGACGCCCGCTCGCTGACCGAGCGCGTGCCGGGCAAAAGGCAAGGTGAGTAGAAAACCCGACAGTACGAAGAAGATATGCACGCCCATGAATCCGCCGGTGATCAACCAATGTAACTCGTAGCGATCGCCTGCAATATTTAGCGCGATTTCGCGCGGTTCGGCAAAGGCGAACAAATGAAATGCCAATACCATCAGCGCCGCCACGCCTCGCAAGCCGGTGAGGCCGACGAGTTCTTGTGTATTCGGAGCAGGATCATGTATGGAATTTATTGTTGTCAATGTTTGCTTTTTTATTTTCTTGTAAAGTGAAAGAAAAAGGCCAGGAAATACGCCAGTCAGTATTGTCGTGCATTCGCTAACGGCAGATGTTAACATGACAACTCAGGAGGAATTGTAGAGATAATTGTCAATACCATAATCTAGGAGGTTGCAGCCTGATAAACACGAGAAAAATGTTGCTCGGCATCGATGCACCGACCTCGTTACGTTTCATTTGCGTGCGCAAAATTCCCCGCCAAAATTTCGTTCAAACCTCGCACCGCTTTATAATGGGGACAATTTCACCGTCAAATTGATCCCAACATGCAATATGTGTCCACTCGCGGCCACGCGCCAGTACAGACTTTCTCGCAAATCTTGTTGGGCGGTCTGGCCCCGGATGGCGGCTTGTATTTGCCGCAAACCTACCCGCAAATAAGCGGTGCCGAACTCGATGCCTGGCGCAAATTGTCCTACGCCGACCTGGCGCTGCAAGTATTGAAAAAATTTGCCACCGATATCCCGGCGTCCGATCTGGATGCATTGGTTCACAAGACCTATACCGCAGAAGTCTATTGCAATGCGCGTGCCGGGGAGGACCCAGGGCAAATTACGCCGCTACGCGTATTGGACGAAGTCGCCGGGAAAAACGGAAGCAGCAAACTGATCTTGCAGGCTCTTTCCAACGGTCCGACACTGGCGTTCAAGGATATGGCGATGCAATTGCTCGGCAACTTGTTCGAGTACACGCTCGACAAGCAGCATGCCGAATTGAACATATTCGGCGCCACGTCCGGCGATACCGGCAGCGCGGCGGAATATGCGATGCGCGGCAAGAAAGGCATCCGGGTGTTCATGCTGTCGCCGCACAAGAAGAT
>DATBQC010000540.1:0-2214 GCA_036561065.1 Methylobacter sp.
CGTCTCTTTGGCGCCGACCCCGCCTATCCGCAACTCGACGAGTTTAATAAGCTATGGAGCGAGCGGCTGAACAAGAGAGTCCGCTTGACGGATGACACCATATGTTTCTTGCCGTAGTTATCTGCGAATCCAGATGGCCATGGCGCGGAAGTTGACATATCCTGCGTTCTCGTGCTTTTACTTCTCGTCCCTGGACGGAGGCTTGGACGAAGTCCGCGACGGTTTATCCGGCCGCTAAAGCTGCACCACCAGATCGATCAACTCGTCATTGCTCAGCAGCTACAAACCGGTCCTATACATGCACACATGAATTCAGAGATTGCGCCCAGTAGCGAAGAGTGGGTAATTGCGCTCTACTAGTTAGCGATTAGGTGGAGAAGCAATAAAAGACCCGCTTCGACAATCGCAGATGGGTTGTGTTATTCACGGCGAAAATGTGGATCGGGGGCACTCGTGCGTTACCTAAAAACTACCCTTAGCATGCTCAGTTTATTTGGCTTTAATCTAAACAGATTCTTAAATGCTTGGCCGGGGTTAATCCGCTATCTGATTAACAGGCGCCTTTTCTACGCCCAATCGACAAAAAATGGCGCCAATGAATTTTCTGTTGGAAAACCGTACCCTTGCCTAACCGATCGCTTTGATAGAAGCGGTGTGGCGCAAGGGCATTACTTCCATCAAGATTTGCTCGTTGCGCAATTAATATATCGTGATAATCCGTTACGTCATTTGGACGTCGGCTCAAGGATCGATGGTTTTGTGGCCCATGTCGCTGTATTTCGAGAAATTGAGGTGTTTGATATTAGGCCGCTCACATCGTATACGAAACATATTACTTTCAAACAAATGGATATCTCGAATGTCGATGATATTTTTGCTGAATGTACGGATTCACTCTCCTGCCTTCATGCGCTTGAGCATTTTGGACTAGGGCGATACGGTGATAAAGTCGATTTTGACGGGCATATACACGGCTTTAGAAGCCTGGTAAAGATGCTTACTAAAGGTGGAAAGTTGTATTTTTCAGTACCCATTGGTAAAATTCAAAGGGTCGAATTCGACGCGCACCGTGTGTTTAGCTTACCTTATCTAAATAATATGTTTCGGGAGAACAATTTAGAAATTGTCAGTTTTCACTACGTTGATGATAGCGGAATGCTTCACGAAAACGCAAACGCAATCGACAGTGATACTTTTTGCCTAGAGTATGGATGTGGAATATTCGAGCTTACTAAAGAACAAACGAATACAGCGCGTTGACGAAGTCGCCGCCGGCTGATAAGCCATCTGGTGAATATCGGGTAAGGAGGCAAGGTTTGTCCCGATGACTCAGGTAGCGCCAGATATTGTATTTTGAATGATCGGATTCCCCCGGTCGCCGGGACGAGCGTCAATGGCCAGCGCGCGTTCGCTTGCGCAGTTTCAGGAAGCGTTTTCTGATGAAGCGAGTTGCGCCGCCTTCTTGTTCAAGCGTCGCTGGCCGGATGGTTTTGTCTGCCCGAATGCCTTGAGTGCGGGGGGCAAATTTCTGTCACTGCTGGCAGGGTGATGCATCGCTCCAGATTGCCGTTGACTACAGGTTCTGGGCGGCGCATCTGATGACGACGCATTCTAACGGCATGTCGGCGTTGCAACCGCAAGACCAACTTGGCGTGACCTACAAAACCGCCTGGCTGCTGACACAAAAGCTCCGGCGCTCGATGGTCGATCCAGATCATGAGCCACTTGAAGGCATCGTCGAAGTTGATCAGGCCGAAATTGCCTTTCGTGAAGGCGATACATTCTTCGAACCCGGAAACGCCGGAAAAATCCTGGTCATCGGAGCTGTCGAGGTCATTGAGCGCGACACAAATCAAACCAAACCGCGACGCAAGCACGCCAAATATCTCGACACGCTTTCCGGCCGCATTCGCCTCACCATGATCGCCGACAATTCCTCCGCCTCGATCGAAGCCTTCGTGAACGCCAATGTGAAGCGTGGAGCCACGCTGCTCACTGACGGCCACAAATCCTATCCGTGTCTGACAGGATGTCGGCGCGATCTACGCGTCGTCGGCATAACAGCCCGGTGAAAATGTCGCGATATGATCAGGCGGCTTCGCCTGTGACGGCGACAATCAGCGCCGCTGTCTCCGCGTCGGACTCGATGAGGATCACGAAGGCGATCGTGTCCGCGGCCTGAACGATGAACAGGAACGCAAATCTGGCGTTGGC
>DATBQC010000541.1:0-11526 GCA_036561065.1 Methylobacter sp.
AGGGAGCAAATCAACAACACCGTTGATAACCGCGCAGCCGCGTACCAGCCAGGCAACTGTCCCCAGCATCGAACAGCCGATTCCTATTAGGACGCAGGCCAAGGTAATGAGGATATGGATGGCACCGTGGGAAGACGATGATGGCGATTTGCATGCCGACGGATATCTTTATACTGAAATCGAGAGTCGCCGCTGGAATTTGGGCGAAAGATTTAAGTCGCCAGGGACCGCGATTTCACCGCTTTCAATTACGACACCAACACAAGCACCAACAAAAGGCAGTAATAGATAATTGTAGGCAACCCCAAACCAAAAACCGAACAGCAGTGTTCGGTTTTTTTTGACTCAAAATTCCAGCAGAGCAAGTACAAAATCGTCGCTGAAAAATAATTTGAAAATTTTGTCGATTTTGCGCTCTGTTGCATCGAAAGAGGCGTTAAATACAGCGTCTTTCATTCCCCCACCAAAAGAGCACCTATTTCAGACCTCTTTCGAGCTTAAGGTCGATGAATTTTTCTTTGACAATAACACCTGTTCCGGAACAGAACCTCTGGCTTCCAATTGCAAGTGGCGGCCAAATCAATCAAGCATATTTTTTTGGAGTTCTAAAATGAACAAATTGAAAGCACTTTTTACCTCAAAAGCATTTTTGGCATCTGCCGCTGTTGCCGCTGTAGCTCTGGCTCCTGAAGCAATGGCTGGTACAGGTGGTACCGAGTTCGACGACATCTACACTTTGTTGGTCGGTTGGACCCAAGGTACTTTGGGTAAAATCATCGCCCTGGGTATGTTCATGGTGGGTTTGTCGGCTGGTATCGTCAACCAATCTATCGTTTCTGTTGTTATCGGAATCGGTGGCGCACTGTCTCTGTACTATGGCCCAACCGTTATCAACGGTGTTGTTGCCGCGCTGATCTAACTCCAGAAATATCGCCCGTTCTCGGAGGGGGGGTACGCTCTTTTGTTAGTTGTTGTACCCCGAAAAGGCCGCCATCCAAAAATGTGCGGCCTTTTTTTGTCCGAGGTGGGGACAATTAAACAAAATTACCCGATCAAATCAAAAGAGGCCGTTTTTGCGCGTCTTTCACCCCGATGCAAAAAAAATCGCACTCCTAAAATAACTCCTGTGTTTTCTATAAAAAATTCAGGAGATCCTTTGTGGGCGCATTTGTCTATGAAAAACAGCTCAAGCGACACACGCTAAGCGAACTCGTCCCGGTAGAATCATTCGACGACGAAACGCATTTATTCACGCTGGCCGGCGGTACTATCGGTTTTGGCTTCGTAGCCAAGCCGTTGCCAAGCGGAGACGAATCGGTTACGCAACGATTAAATGTTCTATTTTCCTTCGACTACCCAAAAGAGAGCTTTATTCAAGTCATGCTGATGGGATCCCAGGATATTCGTCCTACCCTGGACAAAATAAAGAGTATCCGTAATACCAAAGATCCGGCGCTTAAAGAGTCGCTGAACAATCGAATGAAAATGCTGACGGAAGGATCAAATCAAGCGATCAGCTTGTACGCTCAATCCCTTGTTCGAGAATACAAGGTTGTTTTCACCATCAAGCTGCCGCTTGAACAAAAAAATCAACTGCCGAAACAGCATGAGATTGCAGCGGCCCGCGACCTTCGCTTGTCGTTTGAGCAAACGCTTAAATCCGCTGGATTTATACCGCAGACGATGGATGCGGAGCTTTATTTACGTGTGGTTGGACAAGTATTGCATTGGGGACAGGCCGCCAATTGGCGATGCGCCGCGCCTTATTACGACGCCACCTCGCCGGTTAACGAACAGCTGAGCGAATACGACGACATGATGCAAACCGATGCCAACGGAGTCTGGCTGGGTGATAAAAGGTTGCGCATTTTGTCCCCTGGGCGACTGCAAGGACAAATGAGCCTTCAGAACATGCGCCGCATGATCGGCGATCCATTAACCGGTGCCAGAGGAATACACGGCAATTTTTTCATCAATTTGAATATTTTTATCCCGGATAACGCTGTCGAAAAACAGAAAGCCGATAAGGAACGCAACGCCATCAACTACCAGGCGTTTGGTCCGATGTTGAAATTCAATCCTAAGCTGATCTTCAAAAAGGAAAGTTCCGACCTGCTGTTTAAATCAATCAACGACGGCGACCGCATACTCAAAATCAACTTGTGTGTAGGTCTGTTCACTGACTCGCTGGATAAAAGCGAAACGCGACTCACGGAAGCGCAAACCTATTTCAGCGAAATCGGCTGGAGCATGAAGGAAGACAAGTACATTGCACTCCCCATGTTAGTTAATTCTCTGCCACTTTGCGCAGATGTCAAAGCTGTTCAGTTCCTGCAACGATACAAACGTTGCGGTTCCAGGCATGCCGTTGAGTTTCTGCCCATCATCTCCGACTGGAGCGGTACCGGCACGCCGCAATTGACCTTTATTTCTCGTGGCGGCCAGATCATGAACATGGATATTTTTGATTCCAACACCAATTACAACACTTGCGTTGTCGCGGCATCCGGGTCAGGAAAATCGTTTTTGACCAACGATATCATTACCTCCTATATCAGCTCCGGCGCGAAATGCTGGGTGATCGACATCGGTCGTTCCTACGAGAAATTGACGAATGCCATTGGCGGCGACTTTGTTGAATTCGGGGAAAAAAGCCAGATTTGCCTAAATCCGTTTCAGATTATTAAAAACTACAACGAAGAAGCCGACATGCTGGTAGGCATTATTGTGTCCATGGCCGCCATGGAAGACAAGCTGTCCGACCTGCAACATGCGCGGTTACGCTCAATTCTGAAGGAATTATGGGATGAGTACGAAGGGTCAATGACTGTCGATTTGGTCGCAAATAAGCTGCTTGAAGACGAGGATCGGCGTGTAGTGGATATGGGGCATCAGTTGTTTGCTTTTACCACAGGCGGCGAATATGGCCGATTTTTTAATGGCGTAAACAACGTTAACTTTAATAATTCGCTGACTTGTCTGGAGCTAGAAGAACTCAAGGGTCGCAGCCATTTGCAACAAGTCGTGTTGCTGATTCTGATATACCAGATTCAGCAGGCCATGTATCTGGGTAATCGCGATCAACGAAAAATCCTCATCATTGATGAAGCCTGGGATTTGCTGGCTAAAGGCAATATCGCCCGTTTCATTGAGACCGGTTATCGGCGATTCCGGAAGTACAACGGTGCTGCGATCACCATTACACAGTCCCTCAACGATTTGTACAGTTCTCCATCAGGCGTGGCGATCGCGGAAAACTCGGCCAATCTTTACTTGCTCTACCAAAAGCCTGAAACCATCGAATCCATCAAACGCCAGAACCGGCTCATGATTGGAGATGGCGGTTACACGTTTTTGAAATCAGTCCATACCGTGACCGGGCAGTATTCGGAAATTTTCTTTGTGACCAGTTACGGTGTGGGGATCGGTCGGCTCATGGTGGATAAATACACCAAGCTACTCTACTCAACACACCCTGACGACATCAAAAAAATATCTGAACGAACAAGTCGCGGCATGACTACGGCTGAAGCGATCGAAGACATTCTGTTATCAGACGATTAAACCACTTTGCTCACACATCCAAAACAACGAGGAAAAACCATGGCAGAAACTACCCAACGTCGTTCAACCAAAGAAATTCAAGTTAGAAAAAACTTCATCAACGAGTGCAGGGATAGCAGGATTGAAGTAAAGGCAAGATTTTCGCCCAATATGCTACGTATATACCGTAGGCATTTTCAAGGAGTATCCCAAGCAGCTTATTTGTTGAGGTTCTATTGCAGAGTCGGGCCGGGTAGCAATGTGGAGCGCGAGCTGACCAAAGAAATTATTGGATTGATTAATGAAGTCAAAGCGAATGTAGAAAAGAAAATTGCCGTGGCGGATCAAATACTCAAAAAAGAAAACGTAAAGGTGAGTCAATCGCAATTTACGGAAGTTACAGCAATGATCATCGATCCGATCGCCAATCTATTTCTAAAAACGTTAACTATCGCGCAAGAACTCGATGAAAAGCTCAGTGCTCTTTGGTTGGCTTGCTTATTGGATGATGAACAAAAGCGTAAAGCCATGTCGGAGATAGATAGTGATTTAAAAAGCATCCAAGCAAAAACCAGGGCGCTTTTTTTGGGCGTCAGGATAAGAGTTAAAGAAATGAACGAAGGCAGACAAAGCTCTGGGGAAAGCGAAGTCATTAATGCATCGACTGATCAAGGTGAAGGCGAAATCATCGATGAAAACGGAGTTATTGTCGAGTTACCTGAAATGCCTGAACAACAGACGAAAAATGCGAAAACCAAAACAACCAAAGTCAAATTGGGCGAATCGACTATCGATGAGACTAGCAAACCGGTTTCCACCGAAAATAGCGAAGAAGCAGTTGCGTGATAAAACACTCTTTGCCCCTGCTAGCGCTGGTATTGTCATGTGGCAATAGCGCATCGAATGCTCAGGAAACCAAAAGCGATGGAGCTATGTTTTATGGCGTTTCGGACGGTCGAGAGCAATCGGCGTCCGTCCAGAACTCACCGTACTACGAGGACAAGGAAAGAGGCTGGTTTTGGTATGAAGAACCTGTTTTGGACGAGGACGTTGCTGAACCGGAACCGCTATTACCAGAGTCACCACCTATCCAGGAAAAGAAAGCTGAGCCTGAGCCCGCAAAACCACCAGAAGCTAAACCGTTGTCGGCCGAGTGGTTTCGTAAAAACATGGAAAAGTATCGTGACAAAGCCATCGACGAGCCTACGCCTCAAAACGTTTCTGCTTATATGTATTTGCAAAGAGTGATGCTGGATAAGGCCGAGAAATTTACAGGGGTTTCCCAGCAGGTGGTGATGAGCGATCCCGTACTGGATGAAAACTCAAGACGGCCAATCGCAACTTTTGGTGCCTTTGCCATGGATGATATGGCGACTCAGGGAACGGAGAAAGCAGCGAAAAAATTAGCCGAGACAGCCGGGCTATGGTTCTTTTATTCAAGTACATGCAGTTTTTGTGTCAAGGAAGCTGGGGTACTGAAGGGGTTGATGAACGCCTATGGATTCAAGGTATTGCCTATAGCACTGGATGGTCTACCACTTCCGGGTGGTGAATTCCCAGACTTCACGATTGATCATGGCCAAGCCAAAAAACTGGGGGCGGAAACGACGCCTGCTCTGTTTCTGGTCAAGCCGGGCGAAAACGGTGGCGCCATCCAACTTGGACAGGGATTGTTGTCGGGTGACGAAATTGTAAAACGAGCCATTACCTTGTCCCACCAAAACGGCTGGCTGAATGACAACGAGTACAACGAGACCTTGAAGGTAAAACCCTTGCAAGTGGATAACCAGATTATTCAAGGGATTGACGAGCAAACAATGAATAACCCAGGCGAAATGGTTAAAACCATTCGCGACAACTTACGCAAACAATATTGAGATTATTCCCATGTGGCAAAAAAACAGAAGCCAAGCAAATTCCGGTAACAACCTGTCGGGTGACGATGTTAAGTCTCTCTTGGCAGATCATGTCCTAAGCGATCTGCTCAAAGAGAGACAAACAGAGAGACGATGGAAATGGATTAAGCGGATTACCTTTTCGACAATAGGAGCAGGCTTGTTTGCAGTTTACCTGGCTTTTTATGCAAGCAGTTTGGGTTACAAGCTAATGCCGAATGCTGAGATTGTTGCGGTCGTCAATGTATCGGGCGCAATCGGGGCCGGCCAATTGGCTTCTGCGGAAGAATTGATACCCGTATTGGAGAAGGTCTTTCAGTCACCCAAGGTCAAAGCAATCGCATTGAACATTGACAGCCCTGGAGGGCAACCATTTGAATCAGAACGCGTAGGTCAAACCATTGATCGTTTGAAATCAGAAACCGGAAAACCCGTTTACGCATTTATTAGCAATACTGGCGCTTCTGCAGCCTATATGCTGGCCTTGCATGCCGACAAAATAGTGGCGGGGCGTTATAGCCTGGTTGGATCAATTGGCGCCGTCATTACGGGATGGGACTTTCATAAGCTGGCTGAAAAATGGGATGTCAATCAGCGCATCTACGCATCCGGCGTTCATAAAAATATGCTGAATCCTTTTGTTGCCATGTCGAAGGAATCGGAGGCCAAGGCTCAACAGATGGTCGATCAAATGGCGGTTGTATTTGCTGATGAATTTAAAGCCAAACGCAACGGCAAGTTGAAAGAAGGCTTTAACTACACAACAGGCGAAATATGGGGCGGTGAAGAAGCGTTGGCGATTGGATTGATTGACGAGATCGGCACGATTGAGTCGGTTGTCAGTCGCGAATGGAAAGCGCCTGCACATGATTTTGGACCAACAAATCAGGCCAAAGGATTCTTTCCTCAATTCAGCTCAGAGATTGCAGAACAAATTTTTTCGCTAGCCGTGGAAAAGACGCTTAAAAACGAAGCCTTTCGATAATGCATCAACAAAAAATAATCTGCATAGTGACCATACCAAATAGCGCTAATGATTAATTTTATGAACACAATGCAGAAAACTCTATACACACCCATATTCACGCCCAGGTTTCATTTATCCGACTCAACACTGGTCGGAATAGAGGTGAAAATCAAGCAAGGGCAACGAATACTGTCTTCCTTTGATGGATTTAGGCTGATTCAATCCGGAAATTGCGCTGATTTGCTCGAACAAATAAAGTTGCACTTACCGCAATGGTGCGAAAAAGCCGATATGCCGTTGCATCTATCCTGGGAGCTGTGCGGCAAGGTAAATCCGGTTGACTTGAAGCTTTTCTTTGATGAACTAGCTTTGTTTTTGCCTTTAAGTCAAATGGAAATTGTTTTCTATGCGCATGACTTGTCGACGAAAGATGCATTGGATAACGCCCAACGGATATTTGAATCGCTGCCGGATAGGCGCATCAGAAGAGGGATATTCCACTCGCGTCCCTTTGAATTCAATCCGGATGAAATCAGCGGATGCATTGATTTATTAAAGTTGAAGAAAGGCGTAATCAGGGAAATAAAGGAAGACATGTCGGCCGCCTATCAGTGCCATGCTTTTATCGAAAATCTCAACACAAAAAACATAGAGATCGTGGCTGATGATTTGTATTCAAAATCCGATGTGACATGCGCTATTTTGATGGGTATCAGATATGGCCAAGGTTACTTTCTTTCAAGAAATCAAATGCCGCAAAAAGTGACTAAGACGCTGAAAAAAAGACCCGGTAGCGATGACTACGAGAGGCGATTCGATTGTTTTCAAGACGTTGCCTGGATTTAAGTTATGCATACCAATCGCCTGATATTTCTAATGTGTTTACTGCCTTTTACAGTTAGTCCAGCGAGTGCCAATCTGGATAACGAATTGAAAGGCATGTTTACCGACATGATTAATGTCACTCCCGGCGGTTCCTATCAAACACAGCGGCGTGGGGTGATTACAGGCGGCAGTATAGCCATGCGCAACAAAGTGGTGAATCCCAACCTGATATCCTTTGTGCCGCCGGACATTAAAGGCGGGTGCGGCGGAATAGATTTATTCGGTGGCTCGTTCTCGTTTATTAACGGCGCACAATTCACTCAGCTCATGCGCAGTATCGCACAAGCAGCGGTTGGCTATGCCTTTCAACTGGCAATTGAAGGTATGTGCCCGACCTGCGCCCAAGTCATCGCCAAGTTACAAAAAGACATCGGCTTCATTAACTCGTTAATGAAAAACTCCTGCGATGCCGCGAAATTGGCGGTTAATGCAACTGGCCTAAAATCCTGGCATGACGAAAGGATGAATGAATCGGCATCGTTAAATACAAAATCGGGCTTTATGGAAGATTTCTTTGCATCGAAGGAAGGAAGTGAATCGCCGGCAAAAACGGTCATCGTGAATGGTAAAGCAGACGAAATTACCGGCAATATTGTTTACGAGGCGCTTGATACATCGAACGCGACAAGTTGGTTCGCCAATGGCGACACCGAATTAAAAATGGTACTGATGAGTTTGACCGGCACATTGATCACCAACAAGAAAGACGATAACTCAGATGTTAAATACGATTTTCGACCACCGCTTATCAAGGTCAGAGATTTTATTGAGGGCGGGAGTATTGAAATATACCAATGCGAAGGCGGTGAGTGCCTTTTGCCGGATGGAAACAACAAACAGACGGTTACCTTCAAAGGCCTAAGAACAAGAGTGCGGGAAATGGTTCTGGGTACCGGTACTTGCGCTGGATGTACCGGAGGCATGCTGAGAAAAATGGCGAATCGCGACGGTGGTGACGCGTTTACCAGCGATGAGCAGAAGTTTATCGATGCCACATCACCCGGTGCCTATGGTTTGCTTAGAAGGCTGAGCACGGAAATGCAATCAGCCGCTCTGGTCGCCGATAGAATGGTAGATATTCTATCAACCGAGCTAACCAGCCGAATTGTTGATGAAATGTTCGATACCGTCAGAAATTCCGTGACCGGCACGGGACGTCCATTGGATTCATCCATGCTGGATGTTATGCGCGATACGCGGCAACAAATTAATGAAGAGCGCCGAGTGACTGGCGAGTCAATTGCAGGCATAGCGTCACTCATCGATCTCCAGCAAAACATCGTGCAAGCTCTGCGAACACCGATATTCCATAAAACACAATAGAGTTTTACTATGGCCTACGAAGTCCTTAGCATAGGTGATGCTGAAATGTTGTACAGCGCCTTTCAGGGCGCTGCGATGATATTTGGTAACAATAATCTGAACAAGCTCATCAATGCCGGGTTTACACTGGGAACCTTGCTCATTTCAATGCGCTATCTGACCAACCAGGAATTTCCCCTGCGGTATGCATTAGTTGGTCTGACGATGTACGCGACAATGTTCATTCCGAAAGATACAGCGGTCATTGAAGATGTGTATACAGGTCAGGTAAGGGTAGTCGCTAATGTTCCATTAGGTGTGGTTATGCCGATGTCGGTCATTTCAACCATGGGCGTCAAGATGACGCAAATGTTTGAAATGGCGTTTTCGACACCAACAGAAGCCAGTATGTTGCAACACGGTTATCTGGATTCTCTTAATACATTGATCAAGTTACGCAATATCGGGACAGGAACAACGGGGTCCGACAGCGGGCTGGATGGCGACATCGCCAAAACAATCAATGCCTATATCGAAAGCTGTGTGATGTTCGACCTGGAACTTCCGGATGGAAGTCATGAAGTGACGAGGGAGTCGATGCAAAAATCATCCGACTTATGGGATGCCATGAAAACAACGTTCATCAACATTGATCTCATGGTTTACTTGCCATCGACACCAGCGGGTCAGCAATTGTCATGTAAGGACGCGTATGTCGCCATCAACAACTATTTAACAGGTAATAATTTTGTCGATTCTATGGATCGTTATGTCAGCGGACTGCTTGGTATTAATGATGCGTCAGTAAGAGCGTCCGATAAAATTGATGTCGCAGCCGGTGCATTGAGTTTGGCCGGTTTCGATTCGCAAGTCTATATGCGAAATGCCCTTTTGGCGTCTTACCTGAAAGATGGTCCAGCCGCTTTCATCAAGCGAACAGGAAAAGAGCAATTGAATCTGCAATGGGCTGGCGAACAGAGCATGTTCAACGAAATTGCAAGACCGCTCATGGCCTTTGTCGAGATGTTTACCGTCGCCACGTCACCTATCGTTGCGTTTCTATGCACGTTGGGGCCGATCGGAATGACCATGGTCGTGCGTTATATCCAGATGATGATGTGGATTGCGTTATGGGGCCCTGTCATGTCGGTATGCAATCTGTACATAGCCATTGTCACAACACGAGCGCTTGGAGTGGTCGCCACCCAGGCGGAGGCCAATGGATCCGGTTTACAGGCCATGGTCATGCACGATGAACTTTACCAGACCTTGGAAACCTGGTTGTCTGCCGGCGGCATGCTGGCGTCCAGCGTACCGGCTTTAGCGCTAATGTTGGTGTACGGTGGATCGGTGGCCGCAACGAACCTTTCCGGCAAAATGACATCAGGAGCATCAAGTAGTGTGAATCCTGGCAGACTCGCGCCGGAGCCTGTTTCAATAGATTCTGGAATGAAATTGGGAGCTATGTCTGAATATTCCCCCAATACCGGCGCCAAAAAATCAGGTATGTCTGATACCACGTTTTCTGCATCTTCGACATTTGGGCGGGCATCGCAAAGTGCGACTGATTCTCTTCGCAGTGCCAGTTCATCCGCTTCACAAACCTTGAATAGCATGACGCAATCGTCGCAGAAATCTGGCTCGCAAAGTAGTGATACCAGTTCGGTCATGAGTTCGCTGACTAATTCCAGCTCTGAATCTGATAGGTGGGCCGCATCAACCGGTAGAACGATAGCTGACAAGGTTGGGCGTACAGAAAATGAAAAAGAAGCAATTTCGACGGGAGTCAGTGCCGCATTGGCAGGTGGACTGAAAGCGGGTGGTATTGGTCCGGCAACACTTGGGGCGTCTGGAGAAGCCCAACTGCAGTCAACAGTCGGCATGGACGCAGCTAAATCAAAAGAAAGATCAGATGCAATACAGAGCGTTTGGAATCGCGAGTATGCGGGTAGTTCTGAGGTTTCAAAAATGCAACAAAGTGCACAGCAACATCAGGATCAGACATTCTTTGGATCGGAAGAGATGAAAGCCAAAGGCGAGCAGTACATGAGCCAGTTGCAAGCCGTTAAGCAAGCCAGTGAGAAATATACCGAAACAGCGTCTTTGCAGGATTCAGCGGGTAAGTCACTCTCCCTTCCTTACCAAGATTTGGCTCGTCGTCTTGATAAATCCGGAGCAATTGTGGCGATCAATCAGGCAAATGAAGATCTCAAGTCGAAAATGGGTGACTCTGCTTACCAACAATTGTCCAGTGACGCCCAACACGAAATTAATAAGTCCAGCGCGAGCGGTCTTGTAGGTGGCGACCGGGATGCATTAGCGGGATTTTTAAAGCTTAATCAGCAAGATCCTGTAAAAGCGGCTGCAATACTGAACAACGCACTGATGCCCACATCCAGCGGCTCTGGTGTCGATTTAAGCCCATCTAAATTCAAAAGCGAAAATATGTCAGTAGACGACATTGTCGGCAATGATGCGGCAGATAGCTTTCGCTCGAAAGCCAAAGGCGATGACGGCGATCATGATACCGGTGGCGGTGCAGAAGGTCGGGACGGTCGCGGTTCTTCCTTCAAGCATTCGGCGCCCCAAATGGCTACTCATCAAGATCACGCCACAAAACCGGCCACGGATCATAACTCCCCAAAAGCAACACAATCGGCCGGCAGCAAACCGCCAGTGCCTGGAGCGGCAAGCAGCAAAGATGGAGGGGGCAAAAGCACGAAAACAGGAAATCAATCACCGGTTGGCTCACAAAAATCTAAAGTGGATTCTGCGCTTAAAAGCAGCAATCTCGGTAATGCCGATGATTTCAGGAAGAATATCGAAGCTGGCGGAAAAATCGATAACAGCAAGGATATGTCTCACATGATGGGTAGGGCTTTCGAAAATGAAGGTTCATTAGCTTACGACTCAACAGTTACACCGGTAGCCAAG
>DATBQC010000542.1:0-1704 GCA_036561065.1 Methylobacter sp.
GCTCGACCATTCGCTGGCTGAAGGAAAACAAAATCGACATCGTTCTCGTCGGGATGCAATATACGCCGCGCCTCGCTCGCGATGCGAATTCCATGGCGATTCGCGGCAGTTTGCAGCACGCCGCGGCGGCGGAGAACGTTCTCTACGTCCGCCGCTATGACGCGATGCGGTTTATTTCACAAACGCGCGCCAATCTGGATCTCTTGTCCAGGGACAATTTTCATCTGAACGATCTTGGCTATCAATGCATGGCAGAGCATGTCGCGCACGCGGTCATCGTCGGCGCCTTCGTCAAAAACGCGCGGCCCGTTGGGAATTAGATGTTTTCGAGCCGCGCCTGTTTTTGAAAAACAGCCCGCTATTGCGTCTTGCCGCAGGGCTTCTTTTTCGGGCTTCAATAATCGCCGCTTCCAACCAAAGGATGGATGCCGCCGGCGCCGGCGCCGCGGCTCTGACGACGAGCGTGCGGGCGGGCGCGCTTGACCGGCTGCGCTATTGGCTCGGCTTTCGACAGCGAAAGCGAATTGGGGCTGACCGCTGGCAGAGCGGACGCCGCGGGCATGCCGACCGCGCAAACGAAAATCGCGACAAGAACGTAACGCATTTGGTCACTCCCTTGAAACCGCTGGACAGGTCATTTCGTAAGCTTTTGATTCAGACTGCATTGCAACTCGCCGTATCAGGATTTGTTTACTGGTTTTGTTACCGATTTGCAACCGTAAACCCGTCACTCGATAGGATCGCTGTTCGTGGGATGAGCCGTCGTGGCTGTACCGGCCATGAAGGCGACGACCTCTCCCGATGTGATTCTCCAAAGAGGACTCGATTTGAACGGTGACGCGGATGGTCCATCGGATAGAGCATGAGCCACCTCAAGGGCGGTGATCAGATGCTGGATTGCGCGTGTTCGACAAAAGCACCACACGGCGACACATCGAGGAACGCAATCATTAAATAAGGGAGAAACCGTAAGGCCAACCCCGCCTTTCGGCTCGACCACGTATTAACCTCTCGCCATTACCGGACCACGGGACCATCGTTCTCATCGGCAAGGGCGTCTAAGCGATCCGAAAGTGTCTTGGCTTCATATTCCATCGCGTTCAAATCGAGTTCCCCGCACTTATCCATGATTCGGCTAAGGCAGGATTGGATCACGGAACAGTCGGTAGGGTTCGCCTCCATATTCCCGATCATTCTAATTAAAGACTTCTCGTTCTCTGAAAACGGAAAGGCGGATACGAATGCTTCCAATAGTATTTGGATATTACGCTTTAGTTGATTGAATTTTACTTGTTCTTGATTCATTATTCTTCCTTATATTGCTTAATACAGTTGCTCTAATATAATCTGACATAGTTCTTTCTTTTGATTGTTTCACGGCATTTTTTATTGATCGCTTGTCTTTATTTGATAGTCTAACTGTTAGTTTGGTTTGTAGCGTCATTTAGTTCTCCTTAGGCATGGTAGAACACTCCAGCATCAGCAATACTGAAGTGATGTTAGGTCTGGTTCTTGCAGTACTCCTATATACGTTCGACGCCACTCGCCAAAACAGGTTTACTTACAAGTATGGTTTCACCGCAATCAAATTGCTTAGAAAAATAATCTGATACATCGAGCGGATCAATTATTATCTTAATGTCGCATGTCGCTTTACCAGCGGGTTCAAGTTTTCTAAAAATGGCATGAGCGTGTTTGTGTAGC
>DATBQC010000543.1:0-1681 GCA_036561065.1 Methylobacter sp.
CATGGCC
The DNA here is from genome assembly GCA_036561065.1 of Methylobacter sp. Classification (GTDB taxonomy): domain Bacteria; phylum Pseudomonadota; class Gammaproteobacteria; order Methylococcales; family Methylomonadaceae; genus Methylobacter_A. The sequence goes on from DATBQC010000543.1 coordinate 8, forward strand.
AGGAAGTCACCACGCTTAAGCTCGCAGACAGATTCAAGACTTGGTTATCGGGCGGTCGGGATGTCAGTCTGGTGATAGGGGGTGCCGATGGGTTGCATCCCAGTGTACTGCAGAAGGCTGACTGGACATGGAGCCTGTCGCCTCTTACTTTGCCGCATGCCATGGTGCGCGTGGTGTTAGCTGAGCAGTTGTATCGCGCCTGGAGTGTGCTGAATAATCATCCCTATCATCGCGGCGAAGATTAGGCCACCCCTAGAAAAGGCCTCCTTGAGCACATTTCTAGTAGCCGCTAAAGAACATGAAGTTTGAGCTTGCTAATTTCCATCATAGTCAGCATCCGCCCATTCTATATAGTCAATCTTTTCTCCATTTACAATACAACTCATCCCGCCGGTCACTGCATGACTGCTACCTTGCGTGCAATCAGTCTTGTAATTAATACTATGCAATAAGCTTAATAATCGCTTTTTTTGGTTTGGATATAAAGGAATTGGGCCCTTCATAGGATTTGAATTAACATTTTCTTCAAGTAATACATAAAATCTCTCAAGCTCCGTGCCGTGTTTTTTAATGCTTACATTGTATTTGTCCGACCACCAGAAGATGTCTGGGATGGAGATCAAGACAACGGTGGAAAGCAAAGCCATGATGAACACGAGCAAAAATAGAAAAGTATTCTTAATCACTTTCATTTCATATCCTGACTCTTAACAACTAATTGCGTTTGCTGATTCGCCGCAGCATTGTAGTAATGGTCGAAGTAGTAGTTAATGGCACTGTAATGGTTAACATATTCCACGATCTGACCTTTTAAATTTGTTTCGGTGCAGGTCACTTCAACGAAGTGGCCGATCAGCCACTTTCGTTTATGAATGGTGCAATTGCCAGGCTCAAAATCCACCAGTTGTGAAGTGTTATTGGTCTGAATGTCCAGTGCATGCATTCTAAGAGCCGTCATGAATTGATAGTTGTAATCTCCATAAGCGATGCCACCAAATATTTGCGACAAGACTATAAAAACAAGACATAGCCAAAGATAAAGTTTGAGCCAAAAATAGGAGATGGACTTTCTAGGTTCCGACGCTAGCGGGGTTGTCGTTTTTTGGGTAGAAGATTGCATTTTCCCGTCCGTAATTTCCTCGCAGAATTACTCACATGTTACCTGTATAATTTCAACTTTCAGCACATCGCTTCTGCTTAACGCACATTTACTACCCACCATGAATTTGCACGAACACCAAGCCAAACAATTATTACAGAATTACGGCATCCCCGTTCCGCGCGGTGCCGTGGCCGACAGTCCGTCCGCTGCGTTGGAAGCAGCGAAGAGCTTGGGCGGCGAAATGTGCGTGGCGAAAGTACAGATCCATGCCGGTGGACGTGGCAAAGCGGGCGGCGTGAAAGTATTGAAGTCGTTGGTCGAGGTCGAGCCGTTTGCGCGTTCTTTGCTGGGTAAACGGTTGGTCACCATACAGAACGCGCCTGATGGGCAATTGGTAAGCCGCTTGCTGATCGAAGAAACGTTGCCGATCGCACGTGAATTGTATTTAAGCCTGCTCGTGGATCGCAGCTTGGAGCGTGTGGTGGTAGTGGCATCCAGCGCCGGCGGCATGGAGATCGAAGAGATTGCCCTTCACAACCCTGAAAAGATCTTGCGCGAAGTGTGCGATCCGT
>DATBQC010000544.1:0-1683 GCA_036561065.1 Methylobacter sp.
CGTCCGAGAATCCTGCCCCGAAAGAACCGCGCATTATACTGACATCATCGCTAGCGTCAAGCAGTTATCTTTACTCGCGCAAACTTTCTTTTTCCTACCTGATAAACATGTTGAGCGCCTGCCAAAATCGGGACTGAGCGATGCCCCCCCTCCCCTGCCTCAAGTGGTTATTTTGTTGCAAATAATTGTCGCGCCCTTAGCATAGAGCTAAAAAGAAACCATGAACCTTAGCAAATAGCAATCCGCTCCCCTACTCCAGGAATATGCGCATTCCACCCGGAGCGCTTGAAGCAGGTTTGCAATGATAACGTTGCTGTTTTCTCGCCATGTATTAAATAAAGACGAGGTTTAGGTTCCTTAAAATTACTAGCCCACTGCAACAACTGACTTTGATCGGCATGAGCGCTTAACGCACCCAGCGTATGCACCTTGGCCGCCACATTGACATCAGAGCCCAGTATCTTCAAATGCGATTTTTTACCGTCAACAATAGCCCGACCCAGGGTGCCTTCGGCCTGAAAACCTGCAATGATGATGTGTGCATTGCGCCGCCATAAATTGTATTTAAGATGGTGACGAATGCGCCCGCCGTTACACATACCGCTGCCGGCAATAATAATCACACCACCGGCAATGCGGTTAACGGCCATGGACTCTTCGGCTGTCTGTGAATAGATTAACCCCGGCAACCAGGCTTGCCAGCCGCCGTGGGCAACTTTGGTAAATTCGGGATCATCAATATTAAATAAATGGACATTGTCAGCATAGATATTGCTGGCACTGATCGCCATCGGGCTATCCAGATAAATTTGTTGCTGCGGCAATCCGCCCTGACGCTGAATTTTACCCAGCCAGTAAATCAGATCCTGAGTCCTGCCCACGGCAAAAGCCGGAATAATGACATTGCCGCCGCTTTCTGCGGCTTCCGCCAAAGCTCTACGCAATTCATCTAAGGTGTTTTCCAACGGCTTATGGTCACGATCGCCGTAAGTAGATTCAAGCAACAATACATCTGCTTCGGTTAAAACCGTCGGATCGCGCAGTAGCGGCGAATTCAGGTTGCCCAAGTCGCCGGAAAAAACCAGTGTTTTGGTTTTTTCTTTATCGTTGATGCGCAGTCGCACAATGGATGAACCGAGTATATGCCCGGCCTCATGAAAAGAAATGCTTAGCTCGGGAAGTATTTTAGTCTCCACGCCATAGGCTATTGGTTGACGTAACGCCAGCAATGCCTTTACATCCGCCTCAGTATATAAAGGTTCAAGTAGCGACTTACCGGCACGTTCCCTACGCTTGTTTTCCCATTCGGTATCTCGTAATTGCAGATGAGCCGCATCCATCAACATCAATTCCAGTAGCGGGAAACTAGCCTCAGTCAGGAATACCGCCCCCTTGAAACCCTCTTTAACCAGTTTAGGCAATCGCCCGCAATGATCAAGATGGGCGTGAGACAACACCACAGCATCAATGCCGGCAGGATCAAAGGGGAAATCAGCCTCATTTTGTTTTTCTGTTTCCCTTGAACCCTGAAACATTCCGCAATCCAGCAGAATACGACTGGAATCGGTTTCCAGCAAATAACAGGAGCCGGTAACTTGGCCTGTTGCGCCTAAAAAAGTAAGATTAGCCATAGCCTTGCCCTATAGTTGAGTGAAATTAGTTACCGAGGAGCAAATATCTGTC
>DATBQC010000545.1:0-1514 GCA_036561065.1 Methylobacter sp.
TTTTGTTAGTTCTTGCCGTGGACTAGCCAGTATGCCGCTGTTTTACTCTACCTGCTTGTTCTTGTTATCCAAGGCGAATTCAACTCCGAAGTGCAGTCCTAGTAATCATGCAACTTCTTGTCGCTCAAGGCACGATGGTCGATACCGCGATTATTTACGCCCCAGTTCCAACAAAAAAATAAAGCGCGCGATCCGGACATCCACAAAACCCGAAAAGACCGCCAATGGCATTTTGGTATAAAAATCCATATCGGCGCTGACGTGAACTAGGGCACTGTTCACACGGTGACCACAACAGCAGCCAATGTAGCCGATATTACTGAGTTACCCAAGCTGTTAGTTTATGGAAATCTATTCAGATTTTGCGGACGTGTCGATTACTAAAACGACTAGCACCGCGTTACAGTTTCTGAATAGCATTTGTGAAGCCTAAATCATCCGGCTCCTCGATAACCGGATTAACCAACGACCCAATCTCCTCAATCTCAATCCGGGCTATTTGCCCCGGCAACATATAGCCTCGTGGTTTCATTTTTACACCGACCCCGGCTGGCGTGCCTGTGGCAATCACATCGCCCGGCTCCAACGTCATCGCTTGCGATAAATAGGCGATCATTTCATAGCAGTTGAAAATCATATTCCGGGTATTAGAGCTTTGCCGCAATTCATCGTCTATCCAGGTTTTTAGATTCAGATTATGCGGATCGGCGATTTCATCGCTGGTCACTATCCACGGCCCCAGCGGGCCATGGGTATCGAATGATTTACCCAAAGTAAAAGTCGGCGAACGAAACTGCCAGTCGCGCACCGAAACATCGTTGGCTATGGTGAAACCAGCGATGACCTGATGAGCCTTATCGACCGGCACATGGCGGCAGCGGGTGCCGATCACAAACGCCAGCTCGCCTTCATAATCCAGTTTATCGGAGACTTTAGGCCGGTGTATCGCATCGCCATGCCCGATCACACAGGTGCTTTGTTTGGTGAAAAAGCTGGGATATTCGGGCTTGTCCCGACCGGTTTCTTCGATATGGTCGGCATAGTTCAAACTGATCCCCAGATACTTGCCGGGTCTTGGCACCGGCGCATGCAGTTTGACCTGATCCAGCGCGATACGGCCCAAGCCGCTGTCGATTTGCTGCTGCATCGCCTCCAACGCTCCGGCGCCTGCGCTGAGAAATTCAAGCATGGTTGCAGGTATTTTAGTATTATTTTTGCCATCAACAACTTTGCCCTCAACGACAGCGCCGACGCGGGTTTCGTGGTCATGAGTAAAGGTTATCAATTTCATCAGTTAAGCCTATTCGTATAATTCCAAATGCAACTATTATAAACGCAAGCGTAAACTCAAGAGCTTGTGCAAAAAAAAAGATATAATTAATTAATTTTAATAATGAGGATCAGAAAATGAATGAAAACTGGATTGCGCCTTCCATCCTGTCAGCTAATTTCGCCAAATTGGGTGAAGAAGTTGATAATGTTTTAAAAGCGGGTGCCGATGTTGTGCATTTTGA
>DATBQC010000546.1:0-5827 GCA_036561065.1 Methylobacter sp.
AACGCCTTCAATACCAACGATATAACACCAGCCAATAATACGCCTAGCATCCATCTGTTTAGCTTTAATTCACCATCAATGCGCTCAAACCGAACATTCATGTCGGCCTTAATTTCATTTTTGGCTTTGATTAAGTCGTGCCTAGCGACAAGCCCATCCTGAGCTTCGGCAATCACTCGCACAACCGCCTCGACTTGCGTTTGTGAATTCCGGCGGTTTTAAGTTTGTCTACCAGCTCAAGCGTATCAAAGGTAATAGTGGTCATAGTCAGTCTCCCCGGTTATTTTTGGACAGTTTAACAGATATTTGAGTTTCGCTATTTTGTTGGGATCATCTCGAAGGGATTTCCCCATGACCACGATAACCTCTGCCTTATCCAAATAAAATATTTGTAGATTCTACTCGAAGATCACGGCCAACCGCGCCAGCACTTCATCCATAATGGATTCCGGTACGCTTTCCAGCTTCTTAGCGTGACGGGCGCTTAGGTCGATAGCTCGCGGCTGATCGCACCGGATAACTCCTGTGGTATTCGTGCCAGCCCCCATCAACGTCACCGCAAAGCCGCTGGTACGGGCATGATTTCCGCCCCCAGTAATAGGCAGAACTACCGGCGTATTGGTTGCACGATTGAAAGCAATGGGCGAAACAACCAACACCGGGCGGGTTCCTTGCTGCTCACGACCTGAAGTCGGATCGAGTGAAACCAGGTATATGTCGCCCCGCTCCATTTACAGTAACTCGTTACCGACCGGGCCGGAATCTAACCAGGCATGATCTTCATCGCTCATCGGTGCGGAAGCGTCACACTGCGCCAACAATTCGTCAAGGGTGTAGCGCGGCCGCAATTGAGGTTCGACCACCAGCCTGCCATGATCAATCTCAATACCGACCGTAGTACCGGCCCCTATATGCAACATATCGAGAAGTGCAGGTGGAACGGCCATCATAATTGAGCCGCCAACTTTGCGAAGACTTGTTGTATACATGACTATGCCTCTGGTAGTTATACATAAATATAACGTGACTGTAGCACCTGATACTTTGCTTAGCAACAAGTAGTTTAGCCATGTAGGCCGGGTTAGGCGTTAGCCGTAATCCGACACATACCACGAAAAATGTCGGGTTACGCTAACCCGACCTACGCGACTAGTTGATAAGATTGTTTGCTCAGTATAAAACAAAAAAGGGGTTACTTTTAATAGTAGTGTAACCACTTTTTCCCTTAAGACCTGACCATCAACTTTTGTTGACGGACTGATAAGGATTACTTGCGCTCGACTTGGGAAACATCCCTAATAGCCCCTTTTGCAGCCGACGTGGTCATGGCGGCATAAGCTCTGAGCGCGGCGGACACTGTCCTTTTACGGTCGACCGGCTTCCAGGCTTGCACGCCTTTAGCTTCCATTCCGGCACGGCGTTGTTCCAGTTCTTCCACTGTGACTGCCAAGTGGATACGGCGGTTGGGAATATCGATCTCGATGGTGTCGCCTTCTTCGACCAATCCAATCGCGCCGCCTTCGGCCGCTTCAGGTGAGGCGTGGCCGATAGAAAGCCCAGAGGTGCCGCCGGAGAAGCGTCCATCGGTCAGCAGGGCGCAGGCTTTGCCCAGCCCCTTGGACTTCAGGTAACTGGTCGGATAGAGCATTTCCTGCATTCCCGGCCCACCTTTGGGGCCTTCGTAACGGATAACCACTACGTCACCGGCGACGATTTCGTCATTCAGAATAGCTGCCACGGAAGCATCCTGACTTTCAAAAATGCGGGCACGGCCTGTGAACTTGAGGGAGTTGTCGTCCACACCTGCGGTCTTAACGATGCAGCCATCCAGCGCAATGTTGCCGTGCAATACGGCCAAGCCGCCGTCCTGCGAATAGGCATGCGCCTTGTCGCGGATGCAGCCCTCGGCGCGGTCGTCGTCCAAGGTCGGGTAGCGCACCGATTGCGAGAAGGCAATGGTGGTCGGAATGCCGCCGGGCCCGGCGCGGAAGAAGTCTCTGACCGTCTCGTCCTGGCTGCGTTGGATGTCCCACTGGTCCAGTGCCGCAGCCATGCTCGGCGCATGAACCGTCGGCACATCGCGGTTGATGATGCCGGCGCGGTCCAGTTCGCCCAGAATACCCATCACGCCGCCGGCGCGATGTACATCTTCCATGTGGTATTTCTGGCTGGCCGGAGCCACCTTGGACAGGCAAGGCACGCGGCGCGAAATGGCATCGATGTCGGCCATGGTGAAATCCACGCCGGCCTCATGGGCGGCGGCCAACAGGTGCAGTACGGTGTTGGTGGAGCCGCCCATCGCAACATCCAGGCTCATCGCGTTTTGGAATGCGTCGAAAGTGGCGATGGAGCGCGGCAGCACGGATGCGTCGTCCTGTTCGTAATACCGTTTGCTCAGCTCGACGATGGTGCGCCCGGCGCGCAGGAATAGCTGTTTTCTATCCGTATGGGTAGCGACGATGGAGCCGTTGCCCGGCAACGACAGGCCCAGCGCTTCGGTCAGACAGTTCATCGAGTTGGCCGTGAACATGCCTGAGCAGGAACCGCAAGTCGGACAGGCGGAGCGTTCCACGGCGGCGACCTGTTCGTCGCTGATCCTGTCGTCGGCAGCTTCTACCATCGCGTCGACCAAATCCAAGGCGCGGGTTTGCCCGTTCCAGACTACCTTTCCGGCTTCCATCGGGCCGCCGGACACGAAGATAGCCGGAATATTCAGGCGCAGTGCGGCCATCAGCATGCCGGGGGTGATCTTGTCGCAGTTGGAGATGCACACCAGCGCGTCGGCACAGTGGGCATTGACCATGTATTCCACGCTATCGGCGATCAGGTCGCGGCTGGGCAGCGAATACAACATCCCGTCGTGGCCCATAGCGATGCCGTCGTCCACGGCGATGGTGTTGAATTCCTTGGCCACGCCGCCCGCTTTTTCGATTTCGCGGGCCACCAGTTGCCCCATGTCCTTGAGGTGCACATGGCCGGGTACAAACTGGGTAAACGAGTTGGCAATGGCGATGATGGGCTTGGTGAAGTCATCCTCTTTCATTCCTGTGGCTCGCCACAGCGCCCTTGCGCCTGCCATATTGCGGCCGTGAGTGGTAGTGCGGGAACGGTATTGTGGCATGACGGACCTCGGTAGAATCTTAAAGGAATTGAAGGGGGTAAAGCCCTGCAATTCTACTTCAATCGCGCACGTAGCGCCATATGGGCCGTGCGCGTAATGCCATAAGGCGGATATTTGTAAGATGAATTCGCACCGGCAATCTACCGCAACTTCGACCGACTGTCATCGGCGTTGTGCATATGTGGCGGTTTGCTGTCGCGAAACTACCCGACGGTGTACCAGGGACATTTGTGTATAACGATGAACTTCCGTATAGGGACGAAGACAAACAAATCCTTTTAAATCAGAGTATTCCGCGTCCTATTTTTCCATCTGCCAAATAGTCACACTCTTAAGTCGCGCCCTTATCCAATTCTTTCAAATGCTTTAATTTTTCCTTGATCTTGATTTCCAGGCCCCGGTCTACCGGCTGGTAATATTGCCTGCCCGCCAGCTCATCGGGAAAATAATTTTCCCCGGCGGCATAGGCTTCCGGCTCGTTGTGGGCATAGCGGTATTCCTTGCCGTAATCCAGCGATTTCATCAGCTTGGTCGGCGCATTCCTTAAATGTACCGGCACGCCCAGGCTGCCGCTTTGTCTGGCATCAGCCATAGCCGCGTTGTACGCCATATACACCGCATTACTTTTCGGCGCACAGGCCAAATAAACAACGGCTTGTGCCAGGGCCAGCTCGCCTTCCGGGCTGCCTAAGCGCTCCTGGGCTTCCCAGGCGTTAATACAAATCTGCAAGGCTCTCGGATCGGCGTTGCCTATGTCCTCGGATGCCATCCGGACGACACGCCGTGCCAGATAGGACAAATCGCAGCCGCCGTCCATCATACGGCACAACCAGTACAGCGAGGCATCGGGCGAACTGCCTCGCACGGATTTATGCAGCGCCGAAATCTGGTTGTAAAACTCTTCGCCCTGATTATCGAAACGCCGTACGCCGCCGGACAGCACTTCTTTGGCGATGACTTCGTTAACTACCTGACCGCCTTTGGCAGCAGCAAGTTCTACGGCAATTTCCAGCAGGTTGAGTAGTCTTCGTGCATCGCCGTCAGCCGCCTGGGCGAACTGCTGCTTGATGTCATCGGCCATTTCGATAGCCAAGCCGCCCAAACCGCGCACTTTGTCGGTCAGGGCTTTATCGATCACCGCCAGTAAATCATCAGCCGTTAAGGCGTTCAGCACATAGACACGCGCCCTGGACAGCAACGCATTATTCAGCGCGAAAGACGGATTTTCGGTAGTCGCACCGACAAAATAAACCGTGCCGTCTTCGACATGCGGCAGGAAGGCATCTTGTTGCGACTTATTAAAACGATGTACCTCATCGACGAACAAAATGGTGCGCCGATGTTGTTCCAGCTGGATTTTTTTGGCCTCGGCAACCGCCGCTCGTATTTCCTTGACGCCGGACAGCACCGCAGAAATCGGCATGAACTCGGCATCGGAATGCTGGGCAATGAGCCGCGCCAGCGTTGTTTTGCCGGTGCCCGGCGGCCCCCAGAAAATCATCGAATGCAAACGCCCCGAGGCGATGGCTTCATAAAGCGGCTTGCCGGGTTGCAGGATATGTTGTTGGCCGACATAATCGGCTAACTCTGTTGGCCGCATCCGGTCGGCCAAGGGCGTGGTCAAATCATCAAAAAGCATAAAAATCAGGCGAAAGGCTAAAGACGAAAGGCTAATAGTACATTCAGCTTGCGCCTTTTGCCCTTCGCCCTTTGCCTATCCTCAATCCGAGAAAACATCGACACCCTTCGGCGCTTTAAACTCGAACAGCGTCTGCTTTAACGGCGGATTCAAAATAACATTGGAAAAATAAATGCGCGTCAGCTGGCCGAAATTATCGCTCAATTCCATGCCGCCCAACGAATCGTTATTCAAACCGATCAGCACATATTTAAAACTGCTTTCCTGGTTTTTAGGCAATAATTTTATCCACATCAAGTTGCCATCGACGCCCTGTTGCTCCATGGTGAAATTCTCATCCAGCGATATTTCGCCGCTTAACAGCAAGGCTGGTGTTGAACCTACCGATTCATCCAGCTTTTTAACGGTGACCTGCTCCAAATCGGTATCGTAAAACCAGACTTTTCCCGACGTGGAAACTATCTGTTGCTGGAAAGGTTTCAAGTAATCCCAGCGGAACTTACCCGGCCGTTGCAGGTAAAAAACGCCGTAGCTGGTTTGCGTAGGATTGCCCGCTTCATTAATCAATACCTGTTTAAAATCGGCAGTCAGCGATTTTGTATTCTTTAAAAATGCTTTCAACTGCCGGACAGGTTTATCTTCCGCATAGCCCGAAGTATTAAAAAGCAGCATGGCCATCAGGCCGGCAAAAATTGTCATTTTTTTCATAAATACCTCTTTAATTATTCGGTAACAAATCGTTAATCAAGGTTTCAATTTGATTAACGGGTGAATCCACACACGGCGAAGATTCTTCCGGCGCTGAACCGGCAATAAAGGGATACTGCTTCGCTCCCGAGCAATTTTCATTCGCCAACAAGCCGTTAGCCGGATCGACCCAGGCCATGTTGATATTATCCGGCGGAATCAATGTGACCGGCTGGGTTGAAATCTGCTTCATCACCGAAGTCCAGACCTGCAAAGCGCCGCTGGCTCCCGTCAACCCGGCCGGTTTGTTATCGTCCCGGCCAATCCAAACCACGGACAAATAATCGCCCGTGTAACCGGCAAACCAGCTGTCTTTTGAG
>DATBQC010000547.1:0-7554 GCA_036561065.1 Methylobacter sp.
GTCACATTCCATTACCTACGTATTTTTACTAATATATATACAACTCTTGAGATGCAAATTTCCTCCTCGGAATTCAGAGTTTATATCCTTCTCTAATGCGGCCAATCGGCCGCATTTTTTTTGCCTGCAGGGATGCAGGTAAGGGGCGTGAGCAGGAGCGGAAGCTGCCTGCAAGGCAGGAGGTAGAGCAACGTAGGAGCAGAAGCTTTGTAGGCCGTTTAGGTAAAAATAGGCAAGCCGAAACTTGAGTTGAACGCGACTACCTCTGCGACATTCTGACACGCGGCAATTTGCCACATTCCATTGTCTACGTATTTTTACTAATATATATGCAACTCTTGAGATGCAAACTTCCTCCTCGGAATTCAGAGTTTTATATCCTTCTCTAATGCGGCCTAATCAGCCGCATTTTTTTTGCCTGCAAGGATGCAGGTAAGGGGCGTGAGCAGGAGCGGAAGCTTTGCCTGCCTAAATTTAAGCAAGGGGAGTAAAGCTCTTCCTGAAATAAAGCGCCGCCTTGACCAATCCGATCAGCACGGGAACTTCCACCAACGGGCCGATGACGGCGGCAAAGGCTTGCCCGGATTGCAGACCGAAAACTGCTACGGCCACCGCGATGGCCAGCTCGAAGTTATTGCCTGCGGCGGTAAACGACAGAGTGGCGCTGATGCGATAACCGGCCCCGGCCTTGGCCGACATATAAAATGTGACCAGGAACATGATCAGAAAGTAGATGATCAGCGGTACGGCGATGCGTGCCACATCCAGCGGCAGTTGAACAATGGTTTCGCCTTTGAGCGAAAACATGACCAGTATCGTGAACAGTAGCGCAATCAGTGTAATAGGGCTGATTTTGGGTATGAAGGTCTCCTCATACCACTGTAAGCCTTTGCGCCGCACCAGATAAAAGCGCGTGAACATACCGCCGAAAAACGGGATGCCTAAGTAAATCATCACGCTCTTGGCGACTTGAAGTATAGTGACTTGAACTTCAAGGCCGGAAGCCACGCCTAACCAGTCGGGCAGGACGGTGACGAAAACATAGGCATAAACGGAAAAGAACAGCATCTGGAAGATGGAGTTGAATGCCACCAGACCCGCACAGTATTCGCTATCGCCCTCAGCCAGCTCGTTCCAGACCAGTACCATCGCGATGCAGCGGGCCAGTCCGATGATAATCAAGCCCACCATATATTCAGGGTAATCCCGAAGAAAGATAACGGCCAGCGCGAACATCAGAACCGGGCCGATCACCCAGTTCTGGATTAGGGACAGCAGCAGGATTTTGGTGTTTTTGAAGACCTTGGGCAGTTCCTCGTAGCGCACTTTGGCCAGCGGCGGGTACATCATCAGGATCAGGCCGATGGCGATAGGCATGGAGGTGGTGCCTATCTGGAAGCGGTTTAGCCACTGGGTGAAACTGGGGACAAAATAGCCCAGAGCGACCCCGGCTGCCATCGCCGTAAATATCCATAACGTCAGGAACCGCTCTACAAAACCCAAACGCTTTGGGGCGTGCTCAACTTGCTTATTCATGGTTGTCATTTCCCGATGCCTCAAAGCGTTTCTGCGCCGATCTTGTTCAGCGCCTCAGCCAATTCCGTTCCGGACATCGCATCAACCGGCAACGCCAACATTTGCTTTATCCGTTTTTCCAGGGCCGCGTAGGTTGCCTCGAAAGCCGCTTCAATGACTTCTGGACTGCCGGTGACATGGGCCGGATCGGGCAAACCCCAATGCGCTCGGATTGCACCCGTAAGATAAACAGGACACACTTCCCCGGCAGCGTTATCGCAAACGGTGATCGCAATATCGATGCCTTTGTCGTCGAATTCATCCCAGGATTGGCTGCTAAATCCCTCGGTCGGGATGCCGTGGCGGGCTAATGTCGCCAGCGCATTGGGGTTGACCTTGCCGGTTGGATGGCTTCCGGCGGAGAAGGCCCGAAATCGGTCGCCGCCCAGATGATTAATCAGTGCCTCGCCCAAGACACTTCGGCAAGAATTTCCGGTACACAAAATCAGAACGTTTAACATGGCTTACTCCTTATATTTATATATTCGTATAAACGAATATTATAAGGTAAAAAAACTCAGCCGCAATACTTCGTTAGATCGGGGCGACCACCCATTGCCCGTAAACGGCTGCTGTCTTTTTGCTGCTTGGCATGGGTCGCAAGCTGCTTAGCGGTGATATCTAAAATCTCGAATACCCAGGCTGGTAATTCCGGGTTGATCTGGTAATACACCCATTGTCCTTCGCGACTGTCCAACAGCAGGTTGCTTTGGCGTAATTGCGCGAGGTGGCGTGAGATTTTGGGCTGCAATAAATCCAGTGCATGGGTCAGCTCGCAAACGCAAAGTCGGCCTTCTTTATGCAGTAAAACCACGCAGCGCAGGCGGGTTTCATCGGCCAGGCATTTAAAGAGGGAGGAGGGTGTGATCATGAGTTGGTTAGCCCAGCTTAAACCCGACAAAAAAGCCGCCAACTCCGCTGACGCCCTTGCTGGTAATGCTGGTCAGGCGATCGACCAGAAATCCGCCTGAGCTTTTTGCTGCTTCGGTAGCGGCAGTAGCAGCATGTTGCAGTTTTTCATCGGTGATATCGATGATGTCGTAATACTCAGCAACAAACAGCAGTACGATGGCCGCCCCACCGAGAAATAATGCGGTGCGTAACATTTTTTTTGCGAAATAACCGACCGCCAGCCCTATGACAAACGGCGCGCCTACATTGCCAATCAAAAAGGTCGAGGAAAAGATGTCGGTAGAAGACGCTGCTTCGACTGGATGGGTATTCATGATTCTGGTTTTCCGCTGTTGTGATTATTGAGTCGGTTTTTTGCTTTCAGTTTTTTATACCTATTTTTCCATTTTATCATTAAACGCAATCGTGTCAGAAAACAAAGCTATACTAGCAATCAGCAAAAAACCACTTGCCGGCTCGACTTTAAAAACCGGAATTTATAAAGCTAAATCAGCTAAAGCCGATATAATCCTATAAGATTTTTAATTTCCACTACAAAATTCCGACCGAATCTTTAGGTTGGACGAGACCGTTATGTATTCAGTTGAAGTTTTTCCATGGAATAAGAATTTTGAGGTGGGAGTTCCGCTGATTGATGAGCAGCACCAAAAATTGGTCGAGCTGTTAAACGTGTTGGCCGGTCACTTGGCCTATCAATCCGACGTGCCAACCTTGAATAATGTTTTCAATGATTTGGCTGAATACGCAATTTACCACTTTCAGGCCGAAGAAAGTATTTGGCATACGTTCTTTCCTGAAGATGCCTGGGAAACCAAGCATAAAGACGATCACCGGCGGTTCCTGTCTACCGTAAATAAAATCATGGGTGAAAAAACCAGCAGGCCGTTAGATCAGGTGATTGAAGAAATTCTCACCTTTCTGACCCAATGGCTGGCCTTTCATATTCTGGATACCGACATGCGCATGGCCAAGGTGGTGTTGGCGGTGCAGTCAGGCACACCGTTGGATCAGGCTAAGGCGCAAGCTGACCAGGAAATGAGCGGGGCGATGAAGCAATTGATCGAAACCATGCTTTCGATGTTCGATGCGCTTTCTTCACGGGCCATGCAGCTGGCAAAAGAGGTGATTGATCGCAAGAAGGCTGAGCAGGCAAGCCAGGACGCGCTGGATCGCCTCCAGAAAATCGCCAGTCAGGTACCGGGGCTGGTGTTCCAGTTCCAACTGTTTCCCGATGGACGTTCCTGCATTCCTTACGCTAATGAGGCCATGCGCACTATTTATCGGGTCAGCCCGGAGGATGTAAGCGAAGACGCGACCAAGATATTGGCTGCGCTGCATCCTGATGATCTGGAAAACTTCAAGGCTTCCTTCAGGACATCGGCTCAAGACTTAACACCGTGGCGTCAGGAATATCGTTTGAAGTTTGACGATGCGCCAGTATGCTGGCTGTTCGGTAATGCGCTGCCGCAGCGGCAGGCAGACGGTTCCGTGCTTTGGCACGGCTTCATTACCGACATCACCAATCAAAAGCAAAATGAGGTGGATCTTCACATAGCCGCCACGGCCTTCGAATTGCAGGATGCCATGCTGGTCACCGATGGCAACAATGTAATCCTTAAAGTCAACCAAGCCTTTACCCGGATCACCGGTTACAGTGCCAGGGAAGCCATTGGTAAAACTCCCAGCTTACTTAGTTCAGGGCGGCATGATAAGACTTTTTATGCCGCAATGTGGGATAGCATCAATAGCACGGACGCATGGCAGGGTGAAATATGGAATCGGCGCAAAAACGGCGAGGTATATCCTGAATGGCTGATTGTTACGGCGGTAAAGAATCCCGATGACAAGAACGCACAGGTTAATCATTATGTTGCATCCTTTTCCGATATTACCTCGCGCAAGGCCGCCGAAGAAGAGATTAAACAGCTGGCTTTTTATGATCCGCTGACCAAGCTGCCCAACCGTCGGTTGCTGCTGGAGCGGCTTAAACACAGTATCGAAGTCGAACGACGCGACGGCAAGCGCTTGGCATTGCTGATGCTTGATCTGGATCGCTTCAAGGCGGTCAACGACAGTTTGGGGCATTTGGCAGGCGATGAGCTACTGAAACAGGTCGCCACACGCATCGCGGCAAGGTTGCGCGATGTTGACATCGTGGCCCGCTTGGGCGGCGATGAATTTGTCGTGTTGCTGGAAGACATTGCCCATGCTGAAGATGCAGCACGGGTGGCTTCTGAAATCATCCTGGTTTTAAGCAAATCTTTTCGACTAAGCCAATGCAACGATGTACAGATTGGCGCCAGCATCGGTATCAGTCTGTATCCGGAGCACGGCGCCAGCTACGAAGTGTTAATGGATCACGCCGATGCCGCGCTGTATCAGGCCAAGGATCAGGGGCGAGGTTGCTACGCCTATTTTTCTGAAGACCAGACGGTCGCAGCCCGTGAACGCATCGCCTTGGAAACCCGGCTGCGTCGGGCGATTGAACAAGGGGAACTGCGCGTTTTCTACCAACCGCAGGTAGATATTGCCAGCGGGCGGATCGTAGGTGCAGAGGCTTTGGTGCGCTGGCAAGATCCGGTAGAAGGCTTGATTCCGCCGTTACGTTTCATCCCGATCGCCGAAGAAACCGGGCTGATTTTGGAAATTGGCGCATGGGTGTTGCGAGAAACCTGTCGGCAAGGTCGTCGGTGGTTGGATGTGGGTTTGCCGCCGTTAAACCTGGCGGTCAATGTTTCCCCTCAGCAATTCCGGCGCGGTGATATTAGCGCTTTGGTTGCGGCCTGTTTAAGCGAGACTGGCTTTCCAGCCGAGTATCTGGAATTGGAAATGACTGAAAGCGGATTGTTGGAAAATCATAGCAATGTGATGGAGATTTTGAATACGCTACGCGCTCAGGGCATTCGACTAGCCATTGACGACTTCGGCACCGGTTTCTCATCGCTGGCCTATCTGAAACACTTCCCGCTGGATGTGCTGAAAATCGACAAAAGTTTTATCGATGATATTCCGCACTTGCAAGACGATATGGAAATCGCTGCCACTATTATTGCGATGGGGCATATTCTGGGCTTCAAAGTTCTGGCCGAAGGCGTCGAAACGCCTGAGCAACTGGCGTTTTTGCGGGAGAAAAATTGCGATTTGTATCAGGGCTATATTACAAGCCCGCCGGTACCGGCCGAAGCGTTTGTTGAGTTGTTGCGGGAGCAGGGATTGTGTTGCGCATCAAAACCAGCGTAGGCCGGAGTAAGCCGATTCGAACGTAAACAAAAACAGGAGTTTCCGACAACTCCACACCTCACTGACGCCCTTGCTGTATCGCGCTTTAAATTTCCGTCATCACTAATTTTGCGTTTTAGCGATGTTATGGCATCGCATTAACCTTCAATATTATCGCCGCCCTCCCAATAACGAACCCATAATGCCTCGAATAATCTGCCTGCCTACCGTACTGCCTATGCTACGTGCGGCACTTTTTAGCAGCGCTTCGCCGACGCTTTGTCGGCCACTTGACTGACGTGATGTTGTTTTTGTCGGCTGTTTGATTTGTCGCTCCTCAACCGCTTTGTCTTCCTGTCGTTCGGCTTTTTTCTTGAGCAGTTCATAGGCAGACTCCCGGTCAATTTCCTGCTCATACCGGCCGCTAAAGGGTGATCGACGTATTATTTCATCGCGTTGCTGCTGGGATATCGAGCCTAGTTGGGACTCAGGCGGACAAATGAAAATTCGTTCAACCGGTGCTGGGCTGCCATCCTTGTTCAGCACTGAAACCAACGCTTCACCTGTCTTCAGTTCCTGGATTGCGGCTTCTGTATTTATCTTTGGATTACTACGGAAAGTTGCAGCGACGCTTTTGACAACTTGCTGATCTTTCGGCGTGTAAGCTCTTAAGGCATGTTGAATTTTAAGACCCAACTGTCCCAAGATATCTTCGGGAATATCCAGTGGGCTCTGGCTGATAAAATACACGCCTACTCCCTTGGAACGAATCAATCTGACAATTTGTTCGATTTTATCCACCAACACCTTGGGCGCTTGGTCAAAAAGCAGATGCGCTTCATCGAAAAACAGCACCAGCTTTGGGCGATCCGAATCACCGACTTCCGGTAATTTTTCGAATAAATCGGATAACAGCCAGAGTAAAAAAGTGGCATATAAACGTGGTGATTTTGTCGTCAGTTCGGTCGCATCAAGAATGCTGATGACACCATTGCCTGAAAAATCGGTTTTACAAAAATCTTCCAGTTGTATGGCAGGCTCGCCAAAAAACAGCTCTGCACCTTGTTCTTCCAGCACCAATAATTGTCTTTGTATGGCGCCAAGACTTGCATCAGACATATTGCCGTACTCTGCTTGCAATTCTTTCGACTCATCGCCCATCCAACGCAACATGGCGCGCAAATCTTTTAAATCCAGCAAGAGCAGGCCGTTGTCATCGGCGATTTTAAAGCAACTGTAAAGAACCCCTGTCTGTGTGTCATTCAACTCCAACAGGTTACTGAGCAACAATGGCCCCATATCTGAAATGGTGGTACGCACCGGATGTCCGGTCTTGGCAAAAATATCCCAGAAAACAGCTGGATTACCGCGACGTTGATAATTAGCGATACCAATCTGTTGAATACGCTCGGAAATCTTCTCATGTGGCTGACCGGGAACAGTAATGCCGGACAGATCGCCTTTGATGTCGGCTAGAAAAACAGGAACACCTATTTTTGAAAAACCCTCTGCCAGAATTTGCAGGGTAATTGTTTTGCCGGTACCGGTCGCACCTGAAATCATGCCATGACGATTACCCATTGCCGCATCCATAATGACTTGAGTACCATTCTGACCACCAATTAAGATTTCCTGCATAATGAATGTCCTTTCAATGATAACAATTCAAAATATCCTAGCACAGCGAACGCTTGCAACAAAGTAGAGCTTCCTTATGGCAAATCGCCGGCACTATTTTTGCGATGGGTTTTTTTCTGGGCTTCAAAGTCCTGGCCGAAGGCGTGGAAACGTCGGAACATTTGGCGTTCTTACGGGCGAAAATAGGGCTATATCAAAAGTCTGCCGGTG
>DATBQC010000548.1:0-2190 GCA_036561065.1 Methylobacter sp.
GGATTTTCTTGGCAGTAGTCGAGAAAGCATAGGCTACGAGAAAGCCGGTATCTTTCGTCAGGGCATTGCTGCTATTTGTGGAGACCCTGATCCACCAGCCAGCCTATTGCGCCATGCGGCGGAAACGGGGGCGGATTTAAGCCAAATTCAACAGGATTTCAGTTTTACGACAGCTACTGATGGTACTTGGGCGTATGTTGCGGGGGATACAAAAATCGCCCAATTGCCTATTCCTGCGCTTAGAGGCGCATTTCAACTATATAACGCTGCTTGTGTTGTAACAGCGGTAAGAGTTCTACAAGCCAGATTGCCAATAAGCACAGATCAAATAGCGGCTGGTTTGCATAACGTGAGTTTGGCGGGGCGTTTTCAAGTATGTCGGCAAAACCCACAGGTAATCCTGGATGTTGCACATAATCCACACGCATCCGATGCGTTGGCTGAGAACTTGAAGCAACAGCCATGCAAAGGTCGTACCTTCGCTGTTTTCGCCATGCTTTCGGACAAAGATATTACTGGGGTGATTAATGCTTTGCAGGAGGAAATCGACATCTGGTATGTCGCAGGCATTGAGCATCCGCGAGGCGCGAGCGCCGACCAACTTGTTGAGCTGATTCATCACCAAGTTCCTGATAATCAGTTGCATAAATATCCAAATGTGACTTCGGCTTTTGCCCAAGCCTGTATTGATGCGGGTGAAAATGATAGAATTGTCGTATTCGGTTCGTTCTTCACTGTAGCCGACATTATGCGTGTTTTACAGGCGACTTAACCTAATGACTAGGACCCTTTAGATGGCACAGGAAAGATCGTCAGTTCAGATGAATGAACAGGAAATCCAATTCAAGAAACGTGCTCGCCGACGCTTGGTGGGCGCTATTGCACTGGTTCTTTTGATGGTAACTGTATTGCCCATGGTGTTAGATGACCGTGCTGCAAAAAACCCGCAGCAAGAAATTTCAATTAGTATTCCTAGCCAGGACGGCACTGAATTCACATCCAAGATTGTTCCTGTCACCCCAGACAACAAACCTACCGAAACTCCGCCAGCAGACGTGGTCAAGCCCGAACAGCAGCCTGAACCAAAAGCAGAAAACAGTAAATCCACTGAACTCCCCGCGGCTCCAGTTGCTGATGCATCAGCCCCCGCTCCTAAGCCGGTAGAGAAAGCGCTGACCCCGGCAGAAAGCTCAAGCTCTGAACCAGTACAGAATGAAGCGGTTCATAAGCCAGTACTTGAAAAAAAGGTTACCGAACCCAATACTGCTAAGGGCAATGGATTAGCTGTGCAAATAGGGGTTTTTTCCGATGTTGCCAATGTCAAACAACTACAGCAAAAGCTGGAAACCCAGGGTTATAAGTCATATACGGAAAAATTGAGTACAGCGAAGGGCGAGAAGATACGTTTGCGTGCAGGGCCTTTTGATACCAGAGCTGACGCTGAAAGTGCTTTGGCAAAAATTAAAGAGTCTGGCCTGTCGGGCATGATAGTGACGAATAAGTAGACGAACAGGAACTCAAGTACTTAGCTATGACGAGTTTTGATTACGCTGTTCTTGCGATAGTAGGACTATCGATTTTGCTTAGCATGATGCGCGGGTTTGTACGCGAGATTTTGTCATTGGCAAGCTGGGTTGCGGCATTTTTTGTTGCCAAGCTTTATACCCTTGAGCTGGCGCCTCTGCTCCCGCAGGAGATTCCAAGTGAATCACTGCGTTTGCTGGCGGCTTTTCTGATTTTGTTTTTAGCTACGTTGCTGGTATCCAGCTTGCTGGCTATCGCGCTAGCACAGATATTCAAGAATCTTGGTTTAAGCTGGGTAGATCGATTTCTTGGTGCATTCTTTGGCTTAGCCCGAGGCATAGTGATTATTGGTGTATTGGTCATGCTGGCTGGATTGACCAGCCTGCCCAAGGATGGGCGTTGGCGCAACGCAATGTTCAGCGCGCCACTGGAAGCGATGGTGGTCAGTGTATTGCCATGGTTTCCAAACGACATTGCCAAACACGTTAAATACGACTAAATTGAATCAACTGAATGCAATTTAGTCATCCGGTTTCTAGTTTTTAGGGCGCTAACTTCATGTGCGGAATTATTGGCGTAGTCAGCAAGAGTCCAGTGAATCAATTGCTGTACGATGGGCTGCTGGTTTTACAGCATCGAGGTCAGGATGCTGCGGGTATTGTTACC
>DATBQC010000549.1:0-2912 GCA_036561065.1 Methylobacter sp.
ACACATACAGGTTGGGCTTCTATGAACGACGATGTCAATCGGCTTGCCTGAGCTCTCGGCCCTAACGCCCGTATTGGCAACGAGTAAACCGATTGCAAATAAAACTCTCAATATTTTCATGGTCGTAACTCCTTCATTGAATGATATTCGGTGTTTAGGCCTGGTGATAAGCTTGGCTGTGCTGATGCACCGCATCAACCATCGCCTTGACGTGATCAGGATTCATATCGGGCAAAATACCGTGCCCCAAGTTGAACACATGGCCTGATCCCGAACCGTATTTGTGCAATATGGTTTTTACTTTTTCGGTAATGATTTCTGGATTGGCATAAAGTGCAACCGGATCCATATTACCCTGTAAGGCGACTTGTTGGCCCACTCTGGCGCGAGCCTGTTGTATATCTGTCTGCCAATCCAGGCCTAACGCATCATAACCGGAATCGGCCATGGCTTCCAGCCAAAGGCCGCCGCCTTTGGTGAACAGAATAGTAGGAATCTGCTGTCCGTCTACATTGGTTTTAAGCTGAGCCCTGACTTGCTTGGCGTAATATAAAGAAAACTCGAGATAATCTTCGCTCGTCAACATGCCGCCCCAGGTATCGAACAACATAACTGCCTGAGCGCCAGCTTCAATCTGGGCGTTCAAATAGACCGCAACCGATTGCGCCAACTTATCCAGCATGACATGCATCAACTTGGGCTGCTCGTACATCATGCTTTTAACTTTCTGGAAGCTCTTGCTGCTGCCGCCTTCAACCATATAAGTCGCGAGCGTCCAGGGGCTACCGGAAAAACCGATTAGAGGCACGCTGCCTTGCAGGTTTTTTCGTATCAGCCGAACCGCATCAATTACGTAACGCAAATCGGTATCTGGATCTGGAATAGGCAATTTATTCACATCCGCCGCAGTTCTGACCGGATGGGTAAATTTAGGCCCTTCGCCTTCGGTAAAATAGAGTCCCAAGCCCATCGCATCGGGAATGGTCAATATGTCCGAAAACAAGATGGCCGCATCAAAATCAAAGCGTCGTAACGGCTGCAAGGTAACCTCGCAAGCCAACTCGGGATTCGTGCACAGATCTAAAAAACTACCGGCCTGCTCCCTGACTTTTCTGTACTCCGGCAAATAACGCCCCGCTTGGCGCATCATCCAAATAGGCGTGTACTCCACAGGTTGTTTTAACAGCGCTCTAATAAAGGTATCGTTTTTTAATGCGGTCATGGCTTTAATTATTCAGGTTTAAATTTTTTGTGTTTGGCTCATGGGCGACAATCCGGTCTCCCTTTATACGTACGGTGGGCGCTACTTTTGCTTTCTTACCAATGCATTGTGGAACTCAAAGGGTAAGGATTGCCTAGCTCTATTGGCTGATTCGACATCAGAATATGAACCATATTCTAAAATAAATTTCTCTTTGCCTTTGGCTAGCGTCTTAATGACTCTAATATCAGCCCCCAGCGCCGGGTATTTTTTGAGCATATCGTCAACAGATGATTGTTTTGATAACACCATAAGCTGCAAGGTGAAATTATTATCAGATTGCGCCGATGACGCTTCGACTGCCAGGGATGGCGGCGGCAATGGTTCCAGACCATTTGCCGCACTTCCCCCATCCCTGGGGGTCGGAAGTGTCGCAACTGGTAGGGAACCAGTGTGACCTCCTGCCGGAGATGGAGGAAGTGTCACAATCGGTTGGGAACCGATGCGTCCAGGCTCTGCTTGTTGAGGTTCGGTCGGTTCTATGGCTGGCGTTTTAGGAACTGCCACAACTTCTGCGGGTGCTTGCGGTGTCGGAGCCGTTTCCAGATTATTCGCTGCAAACGGCTCTGTGTTATTAACCGTTTTAGCTAACTTTTCTTGCTTTAATTTCTCTTGCTTTGCCCATAGCTGCTCAGCCTTGTTCACCTTCGTGACATCAACATCAGATTGCTTACTATCCCCCCTTCCAGCACTGACCGGCTCAGCCTGGGCTTTAATTACCGATTTTTCAGGAATAGGCGACTTAACATCATTGACAGCTTTACTTAACTCCGGCTGTTTTGGTTTTTCTTGCGATGCACCTAGCGGCTCAACAATTTTCTGCTGCGCGACAACAGATTGCTTATTGATTGGCTTCTGCTCCACCTGAATCGCGCTTACCGGCTCGGGCTGAGCTTGAGCTTCCAAGCGTTCAGGTAGCGGCTTAATAACAACCGTGCTGGACGCCTCAGGTTTTACTGCCGGAATAACACGTTGTTGGTTATCACTACCCGCATTTACTTCCGCCGAAGGCTTTAACGCCCCACTGCCTTCATTTATCGACACCGGTTGCTGCTGAATGACTGGCTGAGCAGGCGGCAACGGGAGCATTATCTGAGCCTCTGGCTGCGGTGGAGTTATTTCGACAGCATCCGCTTTCTGTTCAATGGCAGCAGGCTTGCTGACCACTTCTTTGCCCTTTGACGATGCCAACCACTGAACGCCAACCGCTATGGCTATTGCAGCTGCAACAGCAAGGATAAGTACCCATTTCAGTTTTCCGCCCGGCTTGGCACCGGATAAACCGGATACCTCGGCAATGATTCTTCCCGGAACGCCATGCGTGTCGCGGTAGATGTGCGCTATCATATTTTCGCCGATTGCCTTAAACGACAAGTTCGCATAGGGTTTCGTTGACAGATCCTGTAGAAAATCACCGCACTGCTTTTCTGATAAAGGCGGTATCTCAACGATATGGCAATCATCAACTGCACGATCAGACCCGCGTTTCACCTGCAATTCGTCATGCGTTAAGGCGAAAACCACCCTTAAAACGGGATTTGCCGCTGCATATTGAATGATCGCGGAGATCAAACCGGGTACTAATTCGCCCGCATTATCAACAATCAATACGACTTGCTTATGTTGGTTTTCGTACTGTTTATAGGCCGTT